>JAZSOI010000038.1:0-1865 GCA_045536835.1 Christensenellaceae bacterium | reverse complement strand
GCGCTCACCTACTTTGAAGGTTATACTTTTATCGCGCAAAACACGGCTGAAATGGCAAAAATTCAAGTTGAAGAATTAACTCAAACGGTAACCGTACTTAACAAACTCGTGGTATTTAACGGCGTTATGGCAAGATACGTTGGTTACGATGAAGAAAACGACGTTGTTACCGCGTTTATCGGCGATATTAACGATGATTTAAAACAAGATTCGGAAGACGGCGTCGCTGGTGACGGCAGTATCATAGGCTCAACTGGTGACAACCCTAATAAAGTTCTTCCAAAAGGCACTTTAACGAACGGAACTCTCATTAAGATTTACGACGATGCCGACGGTGACGAAGTAGTTGAATATTCAACGTTTGGTTACCAAGCAAAAGACCCTATGGATAGTTCTAAGGGTTGTTACACTTGCGTAACGATTAAGTACGTTCCACTCAAAGAATATATTTACTCCGCTCAATTTTACGAAACCTTGCCCGGCGACCTTAATATTATTGAAGGAAAGGGTTCTTACCACACCTTTAAAGCGCTAAACGTTGACGGAAAATTTATCGGTGGCGAAGTTTCCGGTCAATTCGATAACCCGAACGTTGAGAGTGAAGTTTTCTTTGAAATGAACGATGGTTTCTATATTTTCGACCTTGCAAGAAATCTAGGCGCGTTCACCAAAGGTTACGATTATATTGATTTTTTCCTTAATTTACAAGAAATGTACGATTATCAATTATCCTTAAAGGCTTTAGGAGGCTGGGATAGTTACTACCATAACGTTAAAGATTTAAATTCCGACGGCGTTGTAAATCAATTAGATAAAGACTTAACCGTTCAAAACCCCATCTATTTTGGCGAAGGCGATTACATTTCACTTAATAACGGCAAAAAGATTTACGAAGGTTCAGTTTGGAGCAAGGAAACCGGTTTTATCCAACTTACCTACGATTACGACGCAACTTTCGAAGACGGAACTACTATGACTCGCGACGAATTTTTAAAATTCGTTAACGGCGTTGATTATGGATTCGTGCAATTTGGCGGAATCAACGTTCAAAGAGTATCTCTATCCGTAGACCAAATTTACAGCGGTTGGCTTCCTATGCAGGTTGCATATTTCCCAGGTTTAGAAACTGAAGACGGCTACGTTGAGTATCAACCTAGAGAAAATCTCTTCAATATTTTTAAAGATTTCTTAACTGAAAATAACCTTACTTTAATAAATCAAAACCCCCTTGATATTATCGACTACACTATCACCGCATCTTATATTAAAGATACCCTAGTTGACGAAGAGTTCCAACAACTCTTTAATAGACCTTACTCTCAAGAAGGTTTAGCAGGCGTTATTAGCGATATGGCTTCGCTTGGCAAAAGCGTAATTGCCGAATGCTGTCACGCATTTGCTACTTACGAAAGAATGCTTAGAAAAGATATGCCGGTTATTAACGACGATTACTCGTTAATTTCTACCACTACTCAAGGAAAAGTTACCGTTTCAAACGGCACGTTTGATTTTAGTAACGTTAGCATTACTATCCCCAAAACGAATTTCCTTAGAAAAGGCACGACTTACGGCGTTATGGTTTACCTTGAAGGTAACGACTCTAAGGTTTTAGACGGCGCGTTTAACACTTATTCTTATAATAAGGAAAGTAAGACCTTATCCGGCAATTCTTCCATTGCAATTCCTGACGTAAAAGACGGTAATTACAAGTTAAAACTTGCATTCGGCAAACCTACTGAAAACGGCTTTATAAGGCTATCTAACGTGGTTGAACTTAACGTTAACAATTTCAGTAAAGTTAACACGCAATCGACCATTGACGGAAAAGTTTACAACGTAAGTTACGAGTGCGTAAACGGAAAATT
>JAZSOI010000010.1:0-16226 GCA_045536835.1 Christensenellaceae bacterium | reverse complement strand
TTTTTTAACCTCCTAATAAAAAAGTGCGCAGCCAAAGCTACGCACTGAAAAACGTAGCCCGATCTGTTGCGACACAGTTCACTCCAAACAGGAAATGATATCAAGGCATACATTTTTACCAATAGTATGCCTGTTCAGAGTAATATTAAACTGTGTCGCATTTTGTATTATAACACAATATATTTAAAAATAAAAGTAATTTTATAAAACTTGTAAAAATAATTGTTGCTTTGTGTAATCAAGAAAATAAAACCATACAATAACCGACAATTAACTTTACTAATCGGCACTTTTGTGGTATAATAAGAAAAACAAAAACAAGGAGTGTCAATATGACCGATTTTGAAGATAGATATTACTCCATGCCAGAGATTTGTAAATATCTCGGTATCAGTCGTGATTCGGCATTAAAATGGATCGCAAATAAAGGTATGCCTGCATATAAAGTCGGCAAAAAGTGGAAGTTTAAATTATCAGAAATAGATGCTTGGGTAAGCAATGGGCAAGCGGAGGAAATTAAAATTGAAAGATAAAGACAATAAAATCCCCAAAAATAGCGATAATGAAACAAACGAGGTAAAGGATACAAAAACTCAAAGTTGCGATGATACAAAAGATTTAATCGTACAAGGGTCGTTATTAAAAAATTCGCTTGATGTCGAAAAACTATTGAATAATTCACCTTCTATCCTTGATAATGCCTCCTGGAATTATAGAATAGGTGAAGGTTTAAAACTATCTGCTATTATGCCTGTTGAATCCGAATTTAGCAACGCATTAAAAGCAATAAATACACCGTCATGGCAGGATTCATTGTATAAATCATTCGAATTGCCTAAGTTCACCACTTGGAGTGATACTTTAAGCGAAGCTATTAAATTGCCCGAAACAACAACTTGGTTTCAATCATTAAATAGTGCTTCGGAAATTATAAATGTTACAGAACCAGCATTTAAACTAGCAGATACTTTTTCATCCCTACAACCTAATTATTCTATTAGCACGAGTGTTTTAGATGCTTGTACAGCCGGATTGTCTACATATAAGTATGTTCTAGATACTGCTGCTTTTCAACCCGCAATACAAATTCCAGAATGGCAAAAAACATTAACAGATATTACCTCAGCATTATCATCTTCTATACCAAACTTAACGCAAACAATTAATTTGCCTAAAATAAATGCATTAGAATATGAAACAGCTTCCCTTTTAAAGAATTCGGGTTTAGATATTTCTATGCCTTTATCCTCTCTAAATTTAACAAACACATTAAATTCTTTGACTACTGTTAATTCAGAGTTATTGCCCAAAATAGATACTGTCTTGTCTGCAACACAAATTCTAGGAGATTATTCCTCCTTGATGCAAAAGCAATATGAGAAATTACAGAAAAATATTTGCGATTATGAAAAACCTTTGAAGGTAGTAGATATTGCAACTAATGTTGTTGAATCTCAAATTGCAAGTGCATGTTCCTATGTTGATAATTGGAATGAAGAATCAGAAGCAGAACCTCATTCTTTACAAGTATCAAATTCTAAAACATCTATACAATATATCCCTGTGTATCTAGGTTACGCATTAAAAGGTGACTCTGAATATAATTTAGAAGAAGAATTTGATAAATCGATTATAGGTAAAATTTTGGTGTTAGGGAAATCTATTACCGAAAAAATTAAATATATTAATGAAATAAACTCAGAAGAAAATGTATTCAAACCGACTAATGCATCATTTACGGCAATTTCCTGTATTTCAACAGCGTTTTCTGTTAATAAAGATACATTCGCAAATGTGGTTGACAGTTTGTATATGCTAATCTATGAAGGTAGTGGTTCCGCGAGCCGAATTCTTAAAATTTTAAAAGATGAAGAATGCGAAACTTTATGGAACATTAAACATTTGCGAACTGATTTTAGACACGACTATGAGCACGGAAAGGAAAAGGATATCCGCAATAAAAAGAAATTAATCGCAGATGCATATCAAAAAACTTGTGGTATGAAGAAACCAATGAGACAAAAAGAGTGGGTTTCTGCTCATCATAATTTATTTATGGCCGTTGATAAATTTTTGGATTTAATTATTGATAGATATAATGAAAACGAGGTGGTGATACAATGACAGGTGTAATTTATGCACGGTATTCTTCCGATAATCAACGCGAAGAATCCATCGAAGGTCAACTTCGTGAATGTATGCAATATGCCGAATACAACGATATATCCGTCATTGATACGTACATTGACCGTGCATTGACGGCGAAAACGGATAATCGACCTAACTTCCAAAAGATGATAAAAGACAGTTATAAAGGCGCTTTTGATATTATTCTTGTGTGGAAGTTAGACCGTTTCTCCCGTAACCGTTACGATTCGGCTCATTACAAACATCTTCTTAAGAAAAACGGAGTTCGTGTTGTATCCGCAACGGAAACGATAAGTTCTGGTTCGGAAGGTATCTTGCTTGAATCTGTGCTTGAAGGTATGGCGGAATATTACTCTGCCGAACTTTCCGAAAAGGTTAAACGCGGTTTAACGGAAAACGCTTTGAAGGGTTTATGGAACGGTGGCAATATTCCTTTCGGTTACGTTATCAACAAAGAACGCAAACTTGAAATTGACACCGTAACCGCACCTATCGTAAAAGAGATTTTCCAAATGGCTTACGACGGCAAAACTGTCAAGGATATTCATAAGAACTTAGAAGAACGGAAAATCTTGCGTAAAAACGGCAAACCGATTCGCTATAACGCTGTAAGATACATATTAACCAACCGTGTTTATATCGGGGAATACAATCATTCGGGGATTAAAATCGAGAATAGCGTTCCGCCCCTTGTGGATGTGGATATATTCAACGCCGTGCAGTTGGAAATCGCTAAAAATTCTAAAGCACCTGCAAGACATACCGCTGATGACGATTATTTGTTGACGACCAAGTTGTTTTGTGCGAAATGTGGGGCAATGATGGTAGCGCAAGCAGGAACGAGCCATACGGGTAAAGTACATCGCTACTATGCTTGTGTTCGTCAAAAGAAACACAAGTGCGATAAGAAGATGCTCCATAAGGACAAGTTAGAAGCGTTCGTTGTTTATAAAACAATGGAGTTCTTGCAAAAAGACGACGTAATAGAGCAATTATCCGAAGCACTTTACAATCTTCAATTCACGGAAAGCACGATGCTCCCAAAATTAGAAGAACAGTTAAAGGATAAAAATCAAGAGATAGAAAATATCGTAAACGCCGTACAAAAAGGTTTCGCAACGCAAACGCTATTACAGCGTTTAGGCGAACTTGAAAAAGAACGTGATGAAATTGGCGAGGCAATCGCAAAAGAAAAGATAAAAACGCCTATCTTCTCGCAAGACCATTTTAGAATGGCACTACATAATTTCCGCAAGATAGACGTAAGCAAGCAAGACGGAAAAAGAAAAATCATCGATACGTTTATCAATGCGATATACGTAAGCGACGACGACTTCAAAATAGTATATAACGTAAACGGAAAAGAGGAAACCATTAAACTTGAAGAGCTTGAAAGTTCAACCTTGTTTTCAAATGGTGCACCAACAAAAAAAAGAGAAGGAAACTAGTCCTTCTCTTTTTTTTGTTGGTATCTAAGCCGATTTAGGCTTGGGATGTAATCTCACCATCGGTGAGTATACAATCGCCGTAGGCGTATGTAATCACTCTTTAGAGTTTATTAAATTTATATATACTATATACCATTGACAAGAGATGAATACTTATATATAATAAATTTATTACTTGTGGTGGGGTTTTACTAATGAAGGAATTTTTTAGGGAATTTTTTGGTATAGGTGGATATAAGCGCGAACCGTCGGGTGCGTATTCTTGGCAACATTTAGTTTTCGTGTCATCGCTTATGGTAATTATGATTGCGCTCGCAATATTTTTTGGGCGCAAAAATAGAAACGCAAGCGATAAGGCAAAAAATAAAGTGCTAATTTGGTCGGCAATACTTATTGACGGGTTTGAAATTTTCAAAATTATTATGGGTTGCGTTGCAACTAAAGACCCGCTTAACTGGCTTTATAACTTACCCCTATTTTTATGCAGTATCCAACTTATCACTATTCCGCTCGCAGCGTTTTCAAAAGGTATCGTTAAAAAGGCGTCTCTTGATTTCGTTTTCGTGTTCGGTATCTTAGGTGCGGTGCTTGGAACTTACGGCGCTGCTCAAAACTACTCGGCGTACCCGGTTTTAGGGTTTGATAACGTCGTGTCGGGCATAACTCACTCAATTTCGGGCTTTGCATCGTTATATATAGTTATCTCGGGTATGCAAAGTATGAAAAAGCAAAACGCAGTAATCGTGTTTTTAATTATGCTAGCGTTTGCCGTAATGGCGCTTATTGCAAACTTCGCGCTTGACTATAACTATATGTTCTTAGTTCGTGGCGATGGAACGCCTTACGATATATTCTACAACTTAATAAACGGCAATAAAGTTTTATATCCTATAATCGTTGTATTACTCTTTGCAGTTTATATCTTTGCTTTCTATGGAATTTACTATTTGATAACGAAAAAGAAAAAAGCGTAAAAAATAACTCCGCTCGAATTTCGAGCGGAGTTTTAATTTTACACGGGGTCGCTGTCTCTAAGTTTTAGAACGAGCGGAAGGATTATTCCACCGATTAAGTTGCCAAGTATGGTAAGGGAAATATATCCTATTACTTTCCAAGAGAACTCGCCTAAACAGTAAAAATAGAACATATTTGCTATTGAGTGGTCGAATCCGCAGAACACGAATACGATAATCGGGAACATTACGCCTACGTTTGCGCTCAGTCCTTTTTTGTGAGAGTGGTCAACGCTAAGGACGGATAGCGTTATTAATATACCGCACAAAATACCAGAAGATAGTGAAGATAGTGCCCAGTTATCAAGCGACAACTTATTGCCGATTAACGTAGCGCCAGATGGTATAATTTTATCAGCGAAATACGTTTGGCTAACTAGCAAATAAACGACGTAAACGCCCACAAAATTACCTAACAAGCAAACGGGCAGTTGCCAGTAAGACTTGGGGTTAGTGTGAGGAATTTTTGGAATAAGTCCGGTAAACAGTTTCATTTCAAAAGCGAGAATAACGAACATTCCAAGTGAGAAGAGTAACGCTCCTACGATGCGCCCGTCTTGACTTAAAACGCCAGCCGTGAGCGAAGACGTTGCACAAATAGCGATCATTGCGCCCGATAAAAGCGTCATAAGTAAAAAGTGAATAAAATCGTAAACAGTACCGCGGTTAAATTTTTGAATCATAAGAACTCCATTTGTTATCCAAGCAAAAAGTCAAATGCTAGCATTAAGCAAAAGCCGACGAGTAGAGAGTAAGTGGACAACCTTTCGTTGCCGTGAGAGTGCGTTTCGGGAATCATTTCGTCGCTTATAACGTAGAGCATCGTTCCGCCTGCAAACGCCAGCGAGAAGGGAAGAATTACCTTTGAAACGCTAACTGCAAAGTAGCCTATAAGCGTTCCTATAATTTCAACTACGCCTGTTAGTATTGCGATAAAGAAAGTTCTTTTCTTGCTCATGCCCGACGCTATCATCGGTGCAATAATGACCATACCTTCGGGTATATTTTGAAGTGCGATACCGCCTGCAATCGTAAGTGCGTGGGAAACGTTTCCTTCAATGCCGAAACTAACGCCTGCGGCAATGCCTTCGGGGAAGTTGTGAATTGCTATTGCTATAACGAATAAAAGCACCTTGTTGAGTTTTGCGGTAGTTGATGGGTGTGCTTCTTCGCCTATTCCTGTGAACTTGTGTAAGTGCGGAACGAGTTTATCTATAAGGTTGAGTACTACTGCGCCGAGAAGTATGCCGATAACCGTAACGATTATAGCGTACTTTCCGCCAAGTTCAATGGACGGAACGATTAAGCCTATAACCGCCGCCGAGAGCATAACGCCCGCGGCAAAAGATAAAATCGTATCGCTAAACTTTTGTGACGGCTCTTTAATAATAAAACCGAGCAGTGCGCCAACTACCGTTGCTCCACCTACGCCAAGTGCCGTTAATAATACTACTATCATATAATTTCATCCATATATTGTATTTTAAAAGCGCCGTTTTGGTTAAATTACGGCGCTAAGATTTTATTCTTCAATAGTTTTAATAAACGCCTTTTTGTCTTCCGCTTTCATGCAAGCAGATCCGGCAACGAAAACGTTTGCTCCGTTTTCTTTACAGAAGCCGAAAGTGTTAAGGTCGATACCACCGTCCACTTGAATATGGCAAGAAGGGTTAACTTTATCAAGTTTAGTTTTAAGTTCGTTGAGTTTTCCCATCATATCTTTCATAAAACTTTGTCCGCCAAAGCCGGGCTCAACCGTCATAACTAAAACAAGGTCTAAAATAGGAAGATATTTCTCTATTGCGGATACGGGGGTTTTAGGCTTAATTGATAAACCGCACTTAACGCCGTTTGCCTTGATTTTTTCAAGTGCTTTTAAGGTGTTTTCATCGATGTCCGCTTCAACGTGGATAGTCAAATAATCAGCGCCTGCCTTTGAATATTCATCGATATAACGAATGGGGCGATCTATCATAAGATGCACGTCAAGCGTCCTATCGGTGAACTTTCTAAGTGCAGATACCGTAGAATAGCCGAACGAAAAGTTGGGAACGAAAGTTCCGTCCATGCAGTCAACGTGGAACCATTTAGCGCCTGCTTCTTCAAGCATTTTAACGTCTCTACCAAAGTTTAGTGGGTCAGTTGCGAGAAGTGATGGTGCAACGATGTATTCTTTACTCATATTGTCTCCTTAGATATCGAGCATCGTTTTACCTTTACCGCAAAGTTTTTCAAAATCGTCGATAAAGTCTTGCTCGGCTTCTTTAACGCTCGCGTTTCTAATAAGGTTTTCAATAACTTCGGGCGCAACGGTTACCGCGCCGATACCAAATGCACAAAGTTCTTGAACTTGGTTGGAGTTTTTGAAACTTGCAGCGAGTATTTTAGTGTTGAAATTACAGTTTTCAATAATGTTTTGAATAAGTTTTACCGATTCTACGCCGTTTGCACCAAGGTTGTCGATACGGTTAACGTAAGGCGCAACGTAATCAGCGCCAGCCTTTGCGGCAAGGTACGCTTGCATAGGCGTGTAAATTGCCGTTGCAGTTATTTTAAAACCTTGAGCGTGAAGTTTTTTCATGGCTTTTAAGCCTTCGGGGATGGTGGGGATTTTAACGAACGTTTCCCTACCTAAAACTTCCGTCATTTTATACGCTTCCTTAATCATCGTTTCTGCCTTTAACGATATTACTTGAGCGTGAAGTTCTTGCTTATCGCCGATAAAATCTCTTATCTCACTTAAAACTTCATAAGGGTTTTTACCCGCTTTTGCTAAGATTGACGGGTTAGTGGTAACGCCGTCGATAGCGTAGAATTCGTATATTTTCTTTATCTTTTCAATGTTAGCGTCGTCAATTAAAAATTTCATAGATAGTTCCTTTATACAGATTTATTGTTTAAACGTTCGCCAACCGCTCCGCCCGGATGAATAAGAGCGAATTGTTCGGCAACGTAACCAGTTTCTTCAATAATCGCTGCTTGAAGAGCGTGGAAAAGCATACATAAAGCGGTAGTAGACGTAGTGCCTTGCATGTTCCACTTATCAGTTTCGCGATTAACGTATTGCTTAATAACAACGTCCGCCGCGTTTGCGAGCGGGCTTTCTAAATTTTCAGTAATGGTGATAATTTTTACGCCTTTTGCTTTGCAAATGTCAACGATGGGTAAAAGTTCCTTCGTTTTACCGCCACGCGACGCAAACACCATAACGTCATCTTTTTGAAGGTATCCAGTTGCACCGTGAATTGCTTCGGCGGGGGAAATAAATCTTGCAGGGCGTTCTACGCAACACATAAGGTGGCAAAAGTGTTGGCAAGCAATACCAGAGTGGCCACTACCAGCCGCGCCTATTCTAACGGCGTTAGACAAAAGTTCAACGGCTTTTGAAAACTCTTCTTCGTTAACGTAGTTTTTCATTTCGCTTAAACATTTACTTTCTATATCGAACGCCTGATACACGGCGTCAAGAGCGTTTTTACTAATCATTACAGTACTCCTTAATAAGTTCTACATTAAGGATAACATACATAATTTTTTTTCGCAAGTAAACTGGCGTTTATTAGCAACTTATTTTTGTAAAATAAGTAAAAATGCCTTGACTTAAACGGCAAAAGGTTATAGAATAAAAATGTAATCGAAAAAAGCGTGAAAGCGCTAGGCAAAATAAAATATTTTTTTAAGGAGAAACACAATGGAATATAAAATTTATCAAAAAGAATTAGAATTGCAATCTCGCGGTTGGATCCCCACTTTCCACGATATTAGAAAAGAAATTCTCGAAATGGTAGCAGATTCTGGTATTAAAAACGGTACTGTTGCAATCGTATCTCACCACACCACTTGTTCCGTAATGGTTCAAGAATGCTCGCACGATATCGATACTTTCGACCTTGAATACCTTCAACACGACCTTCTCGATATCATGAGAAAAATGATTCCTGACTTTGCTGAAGAACATCAATATCGTCACCCTGGTCCTATCCACGCTCAATACGGTAGATACGTTAACGAACCCGGTGACTATTCTTCAATGAATACTGACGGTCACCTTCGTTCAGTATTCTTCGGTAGAAGCGAAACCTTAACCATTAAAGACGGTAAGCTTGACCTTGGTTTATTCGCTCACATCTACTTTATCGACTGGGATCACGTTATTGCACGTCGTCGTCAAGTTAACATCACTATTATGGGTACTACTGAAGACGTAGGCGATAGAAAGTGGAACGGCGGTGAAGTTATCAACACTCGTCGTAGATACACTGAAGAAGAAAAGGAATACGATATTCACTTTGATCTTCAACAAATGCGCTAATCCGTTATAAACTTCGCAAATCGGCTATTTAGCCAAAGATTCCGTACAAGGAGTACGCGTACTTTGGCTATAATAACCGCCTTGCTTGTTTCTAACGTCTTAAATTAGTTTAAATGAACTTCCGTTTGAATAAAACGGGAGTTTTTATTTGCCTTATCATGCTCGCACGCCTTGTCTAACTTGCAACTAACGAATTAAAATATAAGATAAAATTAGCATAGGTTCGAACCTATGCTTTTTTTGTAATAAAAAACATCCAAAACGCAAATCTATGATTTGCTTATAACGTTGCGATAGCAACATATAACGCTCGCTTGCGAGCATATAACGCCAACGGCATATAACTAAAAAAGCACGGAAAACCGTGCTTTTTTTCGTTATTCAATATTAACTAGCGTTGCGTACATTACCGCTTTTATAGTGTGCATGCGGTTTTCCGCTTCGTCAAATACGATTGATTGTGGGCTTTCAAACACTTCGTCGGTAACTTCAAGTTCTGAAAGACCAAACTTTTCGTAAACTTGTTTTCCTATAACCGTGTTAAGGTCGTGGAAAGACGGTAAGCAGTGCATAAACTTGCATTGACTACCAGCGTTATCCATAATTGCTTTCGTAACTTGATAGGGAAGAAGTTCTTCAATTCTTTCCTTCCAAACGCCGTCGGGCTCGCCCATCGATACCCAAACGTCAGTGTAGATAACGTCGGCGTTCTTAGTTGCTTTTATAGGATCGGTTTCAAAAGTTAAAGTTGCACCTGTTTGCTTAGCGATTTCTTGGCAAGTTTCGATAAGCGCTTTATCTGGGAAGTATTTTTCAGGCGCACAAGCGGTGAAGTTAAGCCCCATCTTAGCACAGCCAACCATTAAAGAGTTGCCCATATTATATCTAGCGTCGCCCATATAAACGAAGTTTATGCCCTTTAAATAACCGAAATGCTCTTTAATAGTCATAAAGTCGGCAAGTATTTGAGTAGGATGGAATTCGTTGGTTAAGCCGTTCCAAACGGGAACGCCAGCGTACTTTGCAAGGTCTTCAACGATTTCTTGACCAAAGCCACGATATTCAATGCCGTCAAACATTCTGCCTAAAACTCTTGCAGTATCGGCAATGCTTTCTTTCTTGCCGATTTGCGAGCCTTGTGGGTCGAGATAAACTGGGTGAATACCAAGGTCAGCCGCCGCAACTTCAAACGCACAACGAGTACGAGTACTTGTCTTTTCAAAAATAAGCGCTACGTTTTTACCCCTTAAATCTTTTTGGTCAACGCCCGCTTTTTTGTCTTTTTTAAGTTGAGAAGCAAGGTCGATTAAATATTCGATTTCTTCGGGAGTATAGTCTAAAAGTTTTAAAAAATTTCTACCTTTTAAATTCATAAATTATACCTTAATTATTTTTACTTTAATGCGTTTTTGATAACGCTAATTGCCTTATTGAGTTCTTTTTCACCGATATTAAGCGGTGGCAGAAGTCTTAACTTATCTTTTGCGGTAAGAACTAAAACGCCGTTATTTAAGCAGTAGTCAACCACTTCTTTTACTGGTTTTTTAGTCTTTACGCCAAGCATAAGTCCAAGCCCTGAAACGCTTTCAACGCCTTCTGCATTACTTAATTCTTTTACGATATATTCGCCCTTTTTCTTAACCGACTTTAAAAATTCGGGTGTCAATCTAGAAATAATGCTAATTGCACCAGCAGACGCGACTGGGTTACCGCCGAAAGTTGAACCGTGCGAGCCAAACCCTAAAACGTTTTCAACCTTTGCGCCTAACATACAAGCGCCGATGGGAAGGCCACCGCCTAAGCCCTTTGCCGTGGTAACGACGTCGGGCATTATATCGTAGCCCATAAACGCGTAGAGTTCGCCAGTTCTTCCGTTGCCAGTTTGAACTTCGTCAACGATAAGTAAGATATCGTTATCGTTGCAGAACTTATATAGCGACTGAACGTATGACTTGTCAAGCGAGTTAACACCGCCTTCGCCTTGAACGATTTCTATCATAACTGCGCAAACGGGGTTAGATTTGCAAATGGTTTTAATTTCACCTAAATCGTTTGCCGTTGCGTGAACGAAACCGCTAACTAAGGGATTAAAAAGTTCGTGGAACTTATCTTGCCCAGTTGCTGAAAGCGTTGCAAGCGTTCTACCGTGGAAACTGTTTTTTAAAGTAATGATAACGCCTTGTTTTCCGTACTTATCTTCGTAATACTTTCTAGCAACCTTTATAGCGCACTCGTTTGCTTCTGCGCCCGAGTTTGCAAAGAACGTCTTTTTAAGCCCAGTTCTATCTGCAAGCATTTTAGCAAGCGTTGCGCAAGGCTCGGTGTAGTATAGGTTAGAAGTGTGGGAAAGTTTATTTAACTGGCTTATAACCGCGTTTTTCCACTCTTCGTCGCAAGCACCAAACGCCGTTACGCCTATTCCCGTTCCCATATCAATATATTCTTTACCACTTGCGGAATAGTACAAAGCGCCTTTGCCACTAACAAGGTCAACTGGGAAGCGCGCGTAAGTTCCCGCAACGAAAGTTTTATCAAGTTCAAATATGTTATTCATCGAAGTGTCCTTTAACCATCGTGCCGGCACCTTCGTCCGTCAAGATTTCCATTAAGATAGAGTGTGGAACGCGTCCGTCCATAATTACGACGTTTTTAACGCCGTGAGTAATAGCGTCGATACAGCAGTCAACCTTAGGGATCATACCGCCGGAAATAATTCCTTCTTTTTTAAGGCTTTCCGCTTCTTCAAGAGAAACTTGGGGGATAAGGGTAGACGGATCGTCTTTATCTCTTAAAATACCTGCGATATCCGTCATCATAATAAGCCTTTCAGCGTTTAACGCGCCCGCAATACGAGCAGCGGCGGTATCGCCGTTGATGTTGTAAACTTCGCCTTCTTCGCCGACCGCCACGGTTGATATTACTGGAATATAACCCTTGTGTAAAAGGTCTTCAATGGGCTTAATGTTAACGTCAACGATTTTTCCAACGTAGCCGAGCCTTTCGTCTTTCATAACGGCTTTGATAAGTCCGCCGTCAATACCAGAAATGCCCATAGCGTTTCCGCCCTTTGACTCTAAGTGAGAAACGAGCGATTTGTTAACCTTTCCAGCAAGAACCATTTGAACGATGTCAACGGTTTCCTTGTCGGTAACTCTAAGTCCGTCAACGAATTCCGCTTTCTTGCCGAGTTTAGCCATAACTTCGTTAATTTCAGGGCCACCGCCGTGAACTAAAACGACTTTAACGCCTATTAGCCATAAAAGAACGATGTCTTCCATAACTTGTTCTTTAAGGTGTTCGTTAACCATGGCGTTTCCGCCGTATTTAACTACTACCGTCTTGCCGTTGTAACGCTTGATATAGGGGAGCGCTTGAGTTAAAACTTCAGCGCGTTGAGCGTTTGAAAAATGTTTATCCATATTAGGTTCTATAATCTCCGTTAATTTTTACGTAATCGTAAGTTAAGTCGCAACCCCAAGCGGTAGAGTTAAACTCGCCGTCGTTAAGGTTAACGATGATATCTATTTCCTTTTCAAGTAATATCTCTTTAGCCTTTTCTTCACTAAAATCAACGCCACTACCGTTTTTGCAAACTTGAATTTCGCCCTTTGAAGACTTAAAGTAAACGTCAATCTTGTTAACGTTAACGGGAGCACCGCTGTAACCGATAGCGCATAAAACTCTGCCCCAGTTAGCGTCAGCGCCGAACATTGCGGCTTTGGTAAGGCTTGAACATATCACGCTTTTAGCAACCGTCTTAGCAATTTCAAGCGTTTTACCGCCCGAAACTACGCACTCGAGAAGTTTGGTTGCACCTTCACCGTCGCTTGCAATCATTCTGCAAAGGTTAACGGTAACGGTGTTAAGCGCTTTCATAAAGGTTTTAAACTCTTCACCATCACAAACTATTTCTTCGTTACCAGCCATGCCGTTTGCAAGAACGGTAACCATATCGTTAGTCGAGGTGTCGCCGTCGATACTAACCATATTGAAAGTTTCTTTTATTTCGGAAGAAAGAGCCTTTTGAAGCATTTCAGCACTAATTTTACAGTCGGTAGTGATAAACACGAGCATGGTTGCCATGTTGGGATGAATCATACCGCTACCTTTAGCAATACCGCCCATTTTGCAAGTTTTACCGCCAACGGTAAATTCTACGGCAACTTCCTTTTTAACGGTATCAGTCGTCATAATTGCTTCGGCAGCGCTGTCAGAACCGTTGCTCGATAAAGTTTCAACGAGGGTGGGAATTCCGTTTTTGATAGGCGTGATGTCGAGCGGTTGACCGATAACTCCGGTTGACGCAACTACTACGTCGCTTGCGTTTACGCCGAGTTTTTCAGCGAGAAGATTGCAAGTAAGAGTTGCTATTTCAACGCCGTTAGCGTTGCAAGTGTTGGCGTTTCCGCTATTGCAAATAATTGCTTGAGCGTGGCCGTTAGAAATATTAGTTTTGGTAACGAGAAGGGGTGCGCCCTTAACGAGATTAGTCGTGTAAGTTGCGGCGGCGGTGCATAAAGTTTCGCTGTAAATTAAGCCTAAATCTTTCTTTACGCGATTTTTTCTTATACCGCAATGAACGCCACTTGCTTTAAATCCTTGTGCGGCGGTTACGCCACCTTCAATTAATTTTATCATAGATTAGTCTCCTAAATTCAATCCAAACGTCTCGTCCAAGCCGAGAGCAATATTCATATTTTGTACCGCTGCGCCAGACGCACCTTTTCCAAGGTTGTCAAAGCGCGAAACGAGAATAATTCTATCTTCGTTTCCATATACCGATATAAGCATATCATCGCGACCAGATAGGGTGTTGGACGCGATAAATCCGCCTTCGTTATCGTCAACGAATTTAACCACTTTGTCGTTATACTTACTCTTGTAAATTTCCTTAACGTCTTCAAGCGTACAAGATAGGTCGCTTATAAAGAGCGGAACGGTTACTTGCATACCGCACGCGAAGTCGCAAACAATAGGCATAAACACGGGCGCGCTTTCGATAAGCGAGTATTTAACCATCTCTGGAAGATGCTTGTGAGTTTGAGTAAGCCCGTAAAGTCGTGGCGAATCAAAAGCGATAGGGCGGTTTTCCCCTTCGTACTCGGCAATCATCTTCTTTCCACCACCAGTATAACCAGTTAGCGAATAAGCCGAAAGTTTAGCGTTAGTTTTTAAAACGCCCGCTTCAACTAAGGGGTTTATAAGCGAGATAAATCCACTTGCGTGGCAACCGGGGTTGGCAATCTTTTTAGCCGTTTTAAGTTGCTTTCTTAACCCGCTAATTTCAGGGAAACCGTAAGTAAAATCGCTATTTACTCTATGCGCGGTAGACGTGTCGATTACGATAGTTTTATCGTTTTCAATAAGGGAAACCGATTCCCTTGCAGCGTCGTCAGGCAAGCAAAGAAAGGTAACGTCACTTGAATTTATCGCTTGTTTACGAGCCGAAACGTCTTTTCTCACGGCGTCGTCTAAAAGGATAAGCTTGATATCGCTTCTTTTATTTAGTCTATCAAAAATTTTAAGACCGGTAGTTCCTGCGCTACCGTCGATAAATACTTTAAACATTATTTAAGTATCCTTTTACGTATTCAATTTGTTCTTTAACCGATTTAACGCTCGTTCCACCGTATGATACGCGTTTTTCAACACAAGTAAGAAGGTCTATTTCATCGTATAAATCGCTATCGAACAAGTCGCTGTGCTTTTTGTATTCTTCTAGGGTAAGTTTTTCAAGCACGGTGTTTTTATCAATGCACTCGGAAACAATCGTTCCCGAGATTTTGTAAGCAGTTCTAAACGGCATACCTTTTTTAACGAGATAATCGGCAAGGTCCGTTGCGTTGATAAAGCCCTTTTGCGCTGCGGAAAGCATATTTTCAGGTATTGCTTTCATTGTTTTGAGCATCGGCGCAAGGATAGATAAGCACGCCTTTACCGTTTCGCTAGCGTCAAACAAGCCTTCTTTGTCTTCTTGCATATCCTTGTTGTACGCAAGCGGTAAGCCCTTTAAAGTGGTAAGAATTCCCATAAGGTCGCCGTAAACTCTACCTGTTTTACCACGGATAAGTTCCGCCATATCGGGATTTTTCTTTTGTGGCATAATCGATGAGCCAGTCGTGTATTCGTTAGAAAGTTCAATGAACTTAAATTCCCAACTAGACCAAAGTATAATTTCTTCGGAAAGGCGAGATAAGTGCATCATAAGCGTTGAACAGCACGCGATAAACTCAACGGTGAAATCTCTATCGCTAACGCCGTCCAAACTGTTTTTGCAAACGCCGTCAAAACCTAAAAGACTGGCTTCGTAAAACCTATCGGTGTTATAAGTCGTTCCAGCGAGCGCGCAACTGCCGATAGGAGAAACGTTAGTCCTTTTATAACAGTCGTTAAACCTATCGATATCGCGAATAAGCATCATGGCGTAAGCCATTAAGTGATGACCAAAAGTTATAGGCTGAGCGCGTTGAAGATGAGTGTATCCCGGCATTATCGTAGACGCGTTCTCTTCCGCTTGGATAGTAAGCGACGACAAAACGCTTTTAATAAGGGAAACTATATCTTTAATTTCCTTTTTAACGTAAAGCCTAAAATCGAGCGCAACTTGGTCGTTACGGCTACGCGCGGTGTGAAGTTTTTTACCCGTTTCGCCAACGCGTTCAGTAAGCACTTGCTCAACGAACATATGCACGTCTTCCGCGTTTAAGTCGATAGCGAGTTTTCCACTCATTACGTCTTCTAAAATAGAAGAAAGTCCGTCAATAAGGCAGTCTTTTTCGCTATTTGATATAATATTTTGTTTTGCAAGCATCATAGCGTGAGCGATACTGCCTTCAATATCTTCTTTAATCATCTTGCTGTCGAAAGATATTGAAGAGTTAAAATCGTCCGCTAATTTATCGGTAACACCATCGGTGCGACCAGTCCACATCTTTGCCATTTTTAATCCCTTTTAAATGGTTTTATCCTTTCCCGAAACGAGAAAGGATAAATCTTAATTATTTCTTTTTGTTGAGTTTGCCTTGTTCAACGAGTGCTTTAACTTGAATGGGAAGACCGAAGAGGTTGATGAAACCTTCAGCATCCTTTTGATTGTAATCGCTTTCGCCGAACGTTGCGATTTCTTCGCTGTAAAGTGAGTAATCACTCCAAGCACCAGCGTTGATCATATTGCCTTTGTAAAGTTTAAGGCGAACTTTACCGGTAACCGTTTCTTGAGTTTTGTCAACGAAAGCAGAGAGTGCTTCACGGAGCGGTGTAAACCATTGACCGTTGTAAACGAGTTCACCAAACGTGATAGCAAGT
>JAZSOI010000042.1:0-10506 GCA_045536835.1 Christensenellaceae bacterium | reverse complement strand
GTCTGCTATTCTTGGAGCAGAATCTCTAATAGTTAAAGATGGTTGCATCTATATTTGGGTTTTCCAAGCTTTTAACTAATGAACTCAGCTAAAAAGATAATACTATCGGGTGTATTTACTGCGTTACTCATCGGTGGTCAGTTGGCTTTAAGTGGAATTTCTGGTATAGAAGTTGTAACGGTTTTATTATTAGCGTTTGTTTATAGGTATGGAATAGGTCAAGGCTTACTTGTTGCTAATGCTTTTTCATTACTTAGATGTTTTATTTTTGGTTTTATGCCAAACGTTATAGTGTTATATTTAATCTATTATAATGTATTTGTTGTTATTTTTGGCTTTATAGGAAAAGTATTTAAGCACGAATACAGTATTAAAAAGCATGTAATAGTGCTTTTTATCGCCGTTATAATGACTGCTTTGTTTACAATGATAGATAACGTATTAACACCTCTAATGTATGGTTTTACAGCGAATGCGGCTAAAGCATACTACGTTGCTTCTTTATATACTGTAATCCCTCAGATAAGTTGTACATTCGTGACAGTGTTGATAATCTTCCCCGCATTAATCAAAGTTTTAAAATAGGTGTATATCATTCAATACATGCGACACTCGACTCTACCTTTTCCTTATTCTATTAAAAAATAGGAATAGGCGGCGGTTTAATACGAGATTGATTCTCGACGAGAGTGAAAATAAATGTGTATTTTTAAAAAATCGCGTTAGAATAGAAATAGAATAGACATATTATGAATTTTATTTCACGTTGCGAAAATCTCGTGTAAAGACGAAAAATATGCTTTGATAAAACGAATAATATATTTGCAAAATCAAATAAAAAATTAAGCGTTGATTCTATGGCTTACCTCCTAAAGGATAATTGTGGGGATGAATCATGAACGGAATAAAATAAAAGAAAAACCGCTTACTAGGGTAAGCGGTTTTTTTGTCTAGAATTTTAATACCTTCTTTACGTTTTCACTGAGCATCTTTTTGTTGTCTTCTTTACTAAAATTGAGCGAGAAAAAATACTCAAGTTCGTCAACAGCATCCCACATGGGATAGTCCGTTCCAAATAAAACTTTGTCTGTTCCATAACGATTGATGATTTTTTTTGCACTCGATTTGTCAAGCGAGTAAAAAGCAGAAGAACAATCTACGTAGAAATTTTCATACTCTGAAAGTTGTTTGCTCGCCTCATCGTACATCGACCAACCACCAAAATGTGCCCCAATTAAAACTAAATCTTTAAACGTTTCTACTATGGGAATTACACGGTTTGGATTTGAATTGTCGTAACGATAATCGCCGGTGTGCATCAATATAGGAAGCTTGTGCTTTTGACAAAGTTCGTATATCGGAAAATACCTTTCTTCATCAATCTTAAAATTTTGTATGTCAGGATGAAGTTTTACCCCTTTAAGTCCAAGTTCTAAAAGATGTAAAACGTCTTCTTCCATAGTTTGACTGTCTTGATGAAGAGTTCCAAGCCCGATTAAAAACTCACTGTAAAGTTCAACTTCCTTCGCTACGAATTCGTTGATGCTTTTAACTTGATGTGGCGTAGTTGCAACCGACTGCACTACGAACTTATCTACCTTTGAAACGTTCTTCTCATCAATCAAGTCTTGTGCCGTACCTTTGCGCTTGGACACGATACCGTAAAAGGTATCCGTTCCGTGAACCGCCCTATCGGCTATTTTTTCGGGGTATATATGACAGTGGGCGTCAATTATCTCATATCCATTTATCATGTTATTTTTTAAGTCCTAATTTCTCAGCGGATATCTCTCTCATTTTATATTTGAGTATTTTACCAGCGGCGTTCATTGGGAATTCATCAACAAACATAAAATATTTTGGAACTTTATGCCTTGCAATAGATGCGTTTCCGTATTCTTTCATTTCGCTCTCGCTCGACGTTTCACCCTTGTGAAGAATAATCCACGCGCAACACTCTTCGCCGTATTTTTCATCGGGAACGCCAACCACTTGAATATCGCGAACTTTGGGGTTGGTTAAATAGAACTCTTCAATCTCACGCGGATATAAATTTTCACCACCGCGAATTATCATATCTTTAAGTCGCCCTGTAACCTTATAATATCCGTCAGCCGTTCTCATGCAAATATCGCCGGAGTGAAGCCATCCGTCTTTATCGATTGCTTGCGCGGTCGCTTCGGGCATTTTATAATAGCCTTTCATAATGTTAAAGCCACGTGCAACGAATTCGCCACTTTCGCCGTCTGGAAGTTCTTTTCCAGTTTCGGGGTCAATAATTTTACACTCGACGCCGGGGAAAGCGCTACCAACCGTTTCTACTCTATGATCCAAATCTTCGTTAACTTCACCCATAGTGCAACCTGGCGACGCTTCCGTTTGACCGTAAACGGAAATAATCTCGCGCATGTTCATTTCAACGGCCGCTCTTCTCATTAAATCCGCAGGACAGTTAGCCCCCGCCATAATACCCGTTCTCATATACGAGAAATCGGTTTTTGCAAAATCGGGATGGTTAAACATTGCGATAAACATCGTGGGAACACCGTTAAAACAAGTGATTTTCTCGTCGTTTACGCACGCGAGCGACGACTTGGGCGAGAAATACGGTATAGGACAAAGCGTTCCGCCGTGAGTCATCGTGGACGTCATTGAAAGCACCATGCCGAAGCAGTGGAACATCGGCACTTGAATCATCATTCTATCAGCCGTAGATAAATCCATCCTATCACCGATTGTTTTACCGTTGTTTACGATATTTCTGTGCGTGAGCATAACGCCTTTAGGGAAACCCGTCGTACCAGAGGTGTATTGCATATTACAAACGTCGTCAGGCTTTACGAGTGAAGCACGTCTTCTAACTTCTTCTTGAGGAATAAGTGACGCACGCGACAACATTTGCTCATACGTCAAGCATCCGTCCATTGAAAATCCTACCGTTACTACGTTTCTAAGGAAGGGAAGATTTTTAGAATATAACGGCTTACCCGCTTCAAGCGTTTTAAGTTCGGGGCAAAGTTCGCTTATTATCTCTTTATAATTGATATCTTTGCAGTATTCAATCATAACGAGCGTGTGCGTATCCGACTGCTTTAAAAGATATTCTATTTCGTGAATTTTATAAGCGGTGTTAACGGTTACTAAAACCGCGCCGATTTTGGTAGTAGCCCAGAAAGTTATATACCACTCGGGAACGTTCGTTGCCCAAACGGCAACGTGATCTCCTGCCTTTACGCCTAACGAGATGAGCGCGGCGGCACATTCGTCAACGTCGCGACGGAACTGCTCGTAAGTTCTAGTGTAATCTAAAGTTGGGAACTTAAAGGCGTACTGGTCGGGATAATTTTCAACCATGGTGTCTAAGACTTTGGAAAAAGTTGCGTCGATAACTTCGTATTTTTTCCAAACGAAAGTACCAGTTTTTGCCCTATTGTAATATTCGCCCGTATTTGTTACTTTTTCGCGGTTAAACGAAGCCATATAGTTAGCAAAGTGAGTTAAAACAATATCCGCATCGTTAATTTCGTCATTCCAAGCAACGCAGACAAACCCGTCGTAATTAAGTGATGAAAGGGCGTTTATAAGTTTTGCAACGTCAAGATCGCCCTCGCCTAACAATACGGTTTTACCGTCTTTCATATCCCCAAGGCGAACGTATTTTATATACGCGCCCAAGGTTTTAATGGTTGCCTCAGCCGATTCTTGCTGAGCAAAATACGTTCCTCTTACGTTCCAAGAAACACCTATTACCGCCGAAGAAAAATGGTTGATTATCTCGATTATGTTTTCGGTATTTGCAAGATAACCTACCGTTTCAAACAAAATATTAACGTCTACTTTCTCGGCTTTTTTAATTGCGCTTGAAAGTTTAGCGTCTAACACGTCAAAACTAGTTTTCTCTTCTAAGTGAACGATGACGTTCGATACACCTGCTATAGACGCCATTTCGACGTATTTTTCAATAGTACTTGCACTCGTTTCATCGCTATCGATGGCTGACGGCATTCTAAGTGCGGAAACTGCAAGATTTCTATTTACTAATTTTCTTTTAGAGTCGGCAACGCTATCACGGCGCAAAATACTGTCGTGATGATTTAACCTTTCTTTAACGGCATCGTAAATTTCAAACCCTTCAAAACCGTAATCGTACGCGTAACGACAAGTGTCTAAAAAAGACGAACGATTGACGTTTTTAGTTGAAAATGCAATTTTCATATTAAGTCTCCTCGGCTACGATTTTATTTATAGCGTTGATATACGCTCTTATACTTGCGGCAACGATATCGGTTGACGTTCCGTTTCCAGAGTAAAGTTTGCCGTTATTTCTAAGCCTTACGAGTGCAGAACCAAGCGCCTCTTTGCCCTCGGTAACCGATTGAACTTGGAAATCATCAAGTTCGTAGTGATGACCGATACATTGTTCGATAGCACGGAAAGCCGAGTCTATAGGGCCGTCTCCCGCACTAACGCCACTTATAATTTCGCCGTCACACTTTAAAGTTACTTGCGACATTGAAGTTGAAACGTTGCTACTAGTTGTGGTGTAAGTTTCAAAATGATAAGTAGACGGCGCTTGCATAGCGTTACTTGCAATAAGCGCTTCAAACTCTTTCGCGCCAACTGTTCCCCTCTTTTCACAAACTTTAACGAGCGCTTTGTAAACCCTGCCACAATCCGATTCTGAAAGGTCGTAACCTAACTTAACTGCCGAAGTCATAACGTCGGCTAAGGAAGACTCTTCGTCGAGTAAAATCTTCTTGCTTTCGTCAACGCCGTCGTCCACGCTATAAGCCTTGTGGCTAATTTTTGAAATCATATCGTCAATGCTTGCGTGAATTTTGGTGTTTTTAAGTTCAATTTCAGCATCAATGCTTGCACCGCAAGCATCCATAGCGTCTGAAAGTTCGCCTGCTAAAAGCACGCCTTTACCAACCATTGCGCACTTTAAACCGTTTACGCCGTTTTTAATCGAAGCGATTGCCGAAGCCACGCCCATATTGATGCGATCGGAAACTTGAACGTATACGGGAATTGAAACTTTTGCCTTAACTTTTTCAACTAGCGTTGCAATATCTTCAGGCATAGAATTCCCCGAATTATCACAAATGCTAACGCTGGTTGCACCGCTGTTTTCCGCTTCTTTTACGGCGGTTAACAAAAACTCATCGCTTGCGCGAGTTGCGTCAAGCGCAAAAAACTCAACGTCGTTACAGTAAGATTTTGCTTCTTTAATAAGTTCAACTATTTTTTCAAGCATTTTTTCTTGCTTTACGTGATAAGCGTATTCCATTTGAATAGTTGACACGGGAAGTTCTATTTGAAGGCGAGGCTTTTTAGCGTATTTAACGCATTCCCAAGCGGATGCAACGCTTTCTTTAGAAAAGCCAACGGGAATAGATAATACTACGTCTTGAACGTTTTGCGCAATAGACTTGTAAATTATAGCGTCCTCGCGATAATTTTTAACCGCAGGTAATTCTATAACGTTTGCGCCTATTTGCATTGCGTTAACGGCTATTGCTAATTTTTCACGAAAAAGTAGAGAAACCTCGCGTTCCTCACTAAGTTTTTTAAGTGTAACGTCTACGATTTCGATTTTCTTCATTTTTAAAACTCCTTTACTATATTAAATATAAATATTGATTTTATCTAATCATTGTTTGTTAAAACATATTTAAGACGTTAGTTGCAAGTTAGACGAGGCACAAGATTTTTTAGCGCTGAGATTAACCTTGTCGGTTATCGAAGTGTTAAAAAGTCGCAGTAACAAAGTATAACGACGCAAATAACGGCTTAAAAAAATCCCTTGAGCATAACACAATGCTCAAGGGACGATTAGTTTACTATCGTGGTACCACCCTTTTTCCCTAAACCAAAGTTTAGGCTCAGTCGAATTCTAACAAATTCTATGCCATGGTAACGGGGCAAGCCGTAGTCGCCTACTATAAGTTCAGCGTCTCTGCTCCGGAACGAGACTTATAAATTCAGCCCTATTGGCTCTCACCTACCGCCAACTCTCTGAAAGCGACCAACGAATTTACAATAATTCCATCACTGCATTTATGGTTTAAATTAAATTACGATTATTATAACAACACTTTTTTTAGTTGTCAATTATTTTTTAAGGTGTACAAAAAATTTTTATCTTTTACTCGAAGATGTCTTGAACTTTACATTCGGTGTAATTGGTAATTATAACGTTAGTTCCAAGTTCTTTATGAAGTTCGCGTTGGCGCTTAGCCGTCTTTGGAAGAACGCTTAAAGTTACGGCGTTAAGTTTAACGCCTGCGGAAATTTCACTTCTGCCGTCACCCACTACTAAAACGTTTTCACCGCTGACGCCGAGTTCTTTAACTAGGCGGAACATAACTTCGTCCTTAGGAATTTTTTCTTCCCAAGTAGAACCTAAAATATCTTCAACGGTTTTACCCTTACCTATTTCAAAGCCAAGCCCTAAAACTTCTTCGTACATACCCATAGGCGACGGTGCGCTCTTATCTACCACCGCACCGGTTACGAAATAGTTTTTAACGCCGTTTGCGTGCAAAAATTCCATAAACTCTTTCGAGCCTTTAACTAAGAAACTCTCGGGGTTTTTCTTCGCTTTTGCAAGGTTATTATCTCTGCAAAACCTATTTAAAACTTGTTCGTAAACCCAAAAGAGTTTGGGCGTTACTTCCTTTAAATATAATAGATATTCGCTCGGCTCGTTAAAGTCTTCAAACTTTTCTTCGCCTTGCCAAATGAGTTTTATTATCTCGGAATTAGTTTTGCTGTTAAATTTTCCGCCAGTTTGTTCTTGATTTCTTCTAATTGCCCACTCCATTTGAGTAAGCGCGGAAAGCCCGGCACTTTCAATGCAAAATCTATCCGTTTCTTCAAGCGGTTCTACGGCGCAAAGGGATACCAAGCGATTGATGTTTTCTTCGCTCGTTAAGTTTGACGGAATACCGTTTACCATAGTATCGTATAAAACTCTACTCATAACCGGTGGCCAGTCGCGAATAAGCGAGTGCGTTCCGTCAATATCGTGAAACGCGCATAAAATTTTTCTATTCTCTACTCCGTTTATAACTTCCACGAGCGGTGCGTTTTGAGTGTTTATAACCATATTAAATACCTTCTAAGCACGCGTCGACGATTTCGGAAATTTTGCCCGTTGCAAGACCGATTGCACGGTCTGCAGCGCCGTAGTAAACGTATAAGGTGTCCGTTTCGTAATCGGCGTACGGCGTGCACGGGAATACTGAGTTATCGCTGTTTCCGTGAAGTTCGTATTCCTTTTCCGGCATCATAAGATAACTCGACGTTTTGCCGATAACTTTCCACGGCTCGTTAAGGTCGAGAAGTATTGCGCCCATATAGTAATAAGTTCCGCAAGCGGTTGACGCAACGCCGTGAATAATATCAAGCCAGCCCTTATCCGTTTTAATTGCGGGGGTAGGTCCTATTTTTACGGTGTTCCAAAACTTATAGCCTTGGTGAAGAACTGGGCGGAAATTACCCCAGTGAATAAGGTCGGGCGATTCGCTTATCCAAATTTCACCGCTCGACGACGACGGATAATCGTACGGCCTATCGAGTTTATAATACATTCCGTTGATTTTTTCAGGGAATATACTGCAACCGCGATTTCTAGGCGCAGTAATGATAGAAATAGGCTCATAGGTCGAAAAATCAGTCGTTTTACCGAGCAAACCAACTGGTGATAACCAACTGCCTTTCATCATTACGGGGGTTACGATATAGTAGGTGTCGTCAATTTTAGTTATGCGGTTATCGATAAAGTGCTTAGTTAAATTAAACGGCTCTTTATCGGGCATTTTGATAAAGTTTTCATCGGATAAGGTAAAGTGAATACCGTCTTTACTTCTTGCAATTCTAGTTTCGCCAACGTCCGTACCTTCGCCGTCAGCAGCGTAGTCGACTACGGAAACGAGCATAATAAACTCGTCGTTATACTTAACGACTGCGGGGTTATAAATTTGAGCAATGCCCGGATAATCGTTAACGTGCATAATAGGCTCGGGGTATCTCGTTAAGAGTTTAGTTGCGTCTTTTTTAAACTTTTGTCCAGCCATAATAAACCACCTAAATTAGATTATAGAAATATTATATACTTTTTAATATAAAAAGTAAATAGAAAATTTATAAATAAAACTAACCTTTTACATTTACTAAATTCAACACTATATAAAATTTTCAATAATCGTATTGCTTTTTTTTAGCCCGTGTGTTAAAGTTAATCTATAATAATAAGGAGATTTATCCATGGACGACCAAATTAGAGTGTTTTTAGCAGATCAGTACGATCTTGTGGTAGGCGATACCTTTCAGTTGTTTTATAGAAGCGTAATTGAAGCGCCTAATCCGTATTTTTACTCAATAGTAGCCGTTTGCGAAAGGGGTAAACACTTCCCAAGATATTTTGAGTACACCCCGCAAGAAGAAGGCAGGCACACCCTAACCATTTCCGTTTACAACGCCCAAAAGCAACTTCTCGGCACGGCAAGCACAACCCTTAACGTCGTTATTCCAAAACAGCCTAAAAAAGAGATTAACGTGTTATGTTTGGGCGACTCAAACATGGCAAAAGGCACGTGGGTGAGCGAACTCAATAGAAGAATTTCAGGCGTGGGCGGAAACCCCGAAGGACACGGAATTAAGGGCGTAAACTTCGTTGGCTCGGTAACTAGTGCCGACGGCAAAGTCCATTACGAAGGCTCTGGCGGATGGACTTGGAGCGGTTATACGTCTAATAGCGCCGGTTCTATTTTGATTAAAGCACCGAACGATAAAACGGAAAGAGACCAACACTCGCTTTGGAAAGATGAAAACGGCTATATTTGGCAACTTGAAACTTTGCAGGTTGACTATCTCGGTCTTACCCGATATCAAGACCACACGGGCCCTCGCCCCGAAAAAGGAATACTCACCCACTACAAAAACGCAAACGACACTAGCCCCATTGAGTTTTTCAGTTCGTTTGACGGTGCTGTTAGTCCGTTCTTAGACAGGGAAACCAAAACTATTAGCGTTAAAAAATATCTTGATAAAATCAACGTAAAAGATATTGACGTTGCTTATCTTTATCTCGGTGGAAACGGACTTATGCGTCAATCTGCTATGAACAAATCAAGGCGTGAATACTGTAATACCGTAGTAAAAGAAGAAGCATTAAAACTTATCGATTTAATAAAGAAAGATATTCCTAATATAAAGATAAAACTCGTTTCAATGGCGTTGCCGTCTGTAAACGGCGGTATGGGTAGCAACTACGGTGCGGAACTTCCGTTTACCGACTGTTACGATATCATACACTACGTTATGGAACTTAACCTTATGTATAAGAACTTGGCAAAAGAAGACAAGTATAAAGATTTCGTTGAATACGTTGACTCGGCGGCGCAGTTCGACCTTGAATATTCTTATCCAAATATTCAAAAACCAGTAAACGTTAGAAGTTCCACCACCGAGAGGCTTGACACTAACGCCTTGCATCCCACAATGGAAGGCAACATGCTTATTGCTGACTCTTTTTATAGAAACTTAGTGAGAGTTATCGGCGAAATAGAATTAATAACAAACTAAAAGCGTGGAGCGAACTGCTCCACGCTTTTTTAACTTATAACACGTCAATAATAGAAGTTTGCGAATAACAAATACTTCTTTTATCTAAAAATATATCCGCACCCGTACCCCTATTTATATGAGAAGAAACTATCAATAAATATCCGTATAACACGTTGTTTACTATTATATTTTCATTATCAGTTGAAAAGTATTCAACGAGTTTTTTACGATAATACGGATTTTCCTTTAAAAAGTTTACGACAGTTCCTTTTGCTAAAACTAAGTTTTTTCGCCTATTGTCGTTTTTTAAGTTGTTTGCCGAAAAGCATATCTTTTTATCCAGCACGAGCGAAAGTTCAGCATAAAAATCACAAAACATAAACTCGGCAATCTCTTCTCTTGGATAAAGATAATCTAATAACTTTTTCTTTCTAATCTTATTCATAAAAAACACCTTATTGTTATTTTACATCTTTTAGTGATGTATGTCAACATAATTACATCAATTTGTGATAAGTTTAAATTATGAGAGTTGCAGAAAAAATTGGCGCAAACTTAAAGCAAGCGAGAAAAGATTTAGGGCTTACGCAAAAAGACGTTGCGCAAAAATTCAATATGACACAACAGCAATACAGTAGGTTTGAAAACGGAGTGTTTGAACTTAACTACACTCAAATTTTAGAACTTTGTGCTTTTTACAACATAACACCAAACGATTTATTTACGATAGACTAAAAGCGTGGAAATTTTTCCACGCTTTTTTAGTTGCTCTATTGAAATTTATAGCACAACGTGCTATTATTTTGTTATGATAGAACTTAAAGATATTCAAAAAAGATTACGCGAAGAAATTAAAAATAGTAATCTCACACAAAAAGAACTTGCTGAAAAGGTTGGAATAAACCCATCAACGATAAGCAAGTATTTACGACT
>JAZSOI010000024.1:0-22517 GCA_045536835.1 Christensenellaceae bacterium | reverse complement strand
AGACTTTTGTGCCTTGTTTACTACGTTCGAGATAACAGGAATCAATACGCTAGCAAGAATTGCAATGATGGCAATAACGATTACGAGTTCAACGATAGTAAAGCCTTTCTTAAACTTTTTCATGATTGTTTCTCCTTTTTTCTAAGTATTAGTTAGAAAAGATTTTTTATTAACGTTATTAAAAAATAACGAGCAAACCAATAAAAAAAGTGCGTTAACTGGAGTTAACGCACAAAAATAAACTAAGTTGTAGCGAACTAACCCCTAATAGCGCAAGAGTATACTTGCTTTCTTATCAAATTTGAAACGATAAAATTCGCATTTGACTAGGCTATTAAGTTTGTTTCGCAAGATAAATATAGCATATATTTATCCTAAAAGCAAGCGTTTTAACTGAAAAAAGAACGACTTTGCCGTCCGCGGCTAGCGATTGAACCGTAGGTGAAAAGACTACTTTTCGCAACGAAAAAAGTACCCTAAATAATAATCAAGGCAAAGCCTTGGATGTAATCGTTTGTTAGCAAACGTATGTAATTTGCAACTTGTTTCAGTATGTAATCAAGCCGACTTATATACACGCTAACGCGTGATTACATACACCTACGGCGATTACATACCGCTAAAGCGGATAACATACCAAGCCTAAGTCGGCTTGGATAAAAAAAGAACGGTAAAGTACCGTTCTTTTTTTGGCGGAGTGTGTGCTTCACTCATTGAACTCTTTATTGAGTTTTAATCTAAATTAAAATATCAAAAATTAGGTAAGGTCTTATAAATTTTTGATTTAGCGCAATGTCAATGCTCTAATTTTATGAGATATCACTATTTTATGTAGTAAAACGGTTAATCAAATTCCAACTTTTTAAATGCTCTTTATGTAAAAACTCTTTCACTTTATCATCAAAAGAAATTAAATATGAAGTTGTATCTATAACAGCAATTGTTGAGGTTTCACAAAAATCTAATGCTTTTAAGCAAAACATATCTAATATGTCATTCTTTTTATATTTTTGAGAATTGATAAGCCAAGATGGTAGAAGCATTGTTTCTATATATCGGCATTCAAAACAAGAAAACCCCTTTTTCTTGAATATGTATGAAATTCGACTAGCAGAATAATTAAAGAAATCAACATTGTTTTGTATCTCTTTAGCAATAGTTTTCATAGTCGCATTATTATCAAGTGTTTCAAAAAAATCACTCACACTTAAACGCTGATATTCGTTTTGTAAAACATCAATCAAATTTATATTTTTATCCTCATAATTTACTAATAGCTGCAAAAATAGATTGATATTTAAACATTCGTCATTCAATGCTTTTATATATGCGTTTTTAAGTTCCTTTTCTTCTTTGTTTCTCAAATATCCTTCTTGCAACGCAAGTTCAAATTTTTGCTTATATTTTTTTCGATTTTCTTTTGCACATTCTTTTCCCAAAAACTTAAAACAAACATTGAATTGATTATCGTTGAGTTTATATTTTTCTTGTGCATATTGCAAATACAATAATCGAACGACTTCAAAAAAAGTTACAGCAAAACTTGCTTCAATTTTTATTTTTTCTTTCAATAATTTTTCAGCATAAAACTTTATACCCATATCATCCATTAAAGGAATATATTTTAAGGCTTCGTGCTCTTCCTTTAGAAAAGGAATATTGTTATGTATCTTAATATTTTTTATAATAATAAAATTTATAATATCTTTCAATTTGTCAGGAGAACTTCTAAAATGAGTAAAAACTTCTAATAAGACTGAAAATGGAACGCTTTTTTTCTCGTGACTGTTTAAAAAATCACATAAAGCATTTTCATTAATTTGAGCTTCTGAGTGGATTCCCAACTTATCTCTACCAAAATACCAATAAAATGCATTTGCATCTAAAAACAGCATTTCACTTATTTTTGCGTTATATATTAACTAATTTAACGCAAATCCTCCTTTGCTTATAATTTTTTTAAGATAATTAACATATTCACAGTTTTCAGCAACTTCTTTTGCTAAATTTTCATCATCAAATATACCAACAATTTTTGGTACGTTAAGTTTTAAAAGTTCATAAACCACGTAAACTACAATTGGCTTTTTCTTTGTTTGTACTTGAATTAAATATTGCGCACTTATAAATGCAAAGCGATAATTATCCTTAATTTCTTCTGCTTTTTCTTTCTCTTTGTAAACGCCTTTAATCTCTGGAACTTTTCCACCCAAAAACGTTTCAACTACTACGTAAACTTTCATAGTTTTCTCCTTGTAAAAAATTCCACAAGAAGCGTAAAAAACACCCATCATCACGATGGGTGTTAAGCGCTATAAATTAATTTCCCCATCGTTCAAGCTTTGGCACCTTACCTTTCGGCAGGTTGTCGGCGGTCATAGGGCTTGTCCCTCACGCACTCTTTATGGTATTTATATTATATCAAATACTGACCTATATGTCAACACAATCATAGCCAAAACGTAAAAACTCATTTAGCAATCTAGGCTATTTTTATATTAAAACTATTTATTCATAATAAAACATCCAAGTACGACTGCTCCAATTAAAAGCAACCCCATTCCAAGTTTTCCCATTTCTACTGATAAGCATATTGCAAATGCAATAAAACACACTAGCACGCACAATACACTTTTTATTATGGTAGTTTTATTATCTTTCTGTTTTGTCTGTGCAGTCTTTGTGTCATTAGCAAGAGTTTTGGAAGTTTGAGTCTGTGTTTTTGCTTTAGCATCCTTGTGATTGCAAGATAAATCTACGTTACGAGCCTTTGTCCAAGCCTTTATGGCTTCTGTTTGAGTAAAGTCAATCGTTGACTCTGAAAGAATTTTTTCACAATTTTTCTTTTCAATTTCTTCTTCTGGTCTAATTCTTGTTCCAGCACCTAAATGCATCTGTTTTAATAAATTTAACCTTATTCTTGCATTTTCTACCTTTGCTTCTTCAGGTGTAAGATTATATTTGCCTTGTTCAACCCATTTACCTACTTGAACAGAACCATATTTATTTAAATCTTCGTGCCACAACTGACAATTTTCAATCAGAATTTGTCCGTTTTCATTACGATGTGGTTCCGGATACTTTTTTGTTACTATATATCGACCTCTTTCGACGTTTTTGAGGATTTCTTTTTCAGACATTCCGTTCATTCGGTCTTGATTTATTAAGTCTTTATTTGCCCAATTTTCTGCTGGGATTGTAGGAGTAAAAGCATCTTTAACCCCGTCAAAAAACACACTTAATATTGCAAAAATTCCACCACGCCTCATAAGCTCCTCCAAACAATAATTATTTTTTTAAACAATTTATCCTTGTTAAATCCACATTAGCAAGAGCAAATGTTTCACCTAAATAATAATTAAAATCAATGTTATCATCTGCCAATCCTAAATATTTAATAATTTTTGCTTCTCTCACTTGTCCCCAAAGTTCTCCTAAAAATAATAAAGCTTTATTTTTGTTTCTTGATTTTTTATAAATGTTTAAGCCATAAGTTTTTCTAAGAGACTCTGCACCAACATTCTTTTTTATATTTACAGCTTCGGAAGCAACACTTAAAATTCGTCCCCATGATGCCAATGTTACAATTTGATGTTTTCTTGATATAAACATTGCATCTTCAACATTGTTCTTATAGGACAAATGGTATTTTTTTCTATATGCAGAAAGAAGGTCTTTAACATTAGAACTCAACGGAATACTAACAACTTCGTCTTGTTGATATCGCCCCAATGTCAATTCATATGCCTTTGGTTTGTCCTTACAGTCAAATAATTCACCATATTTTATAGATAAAAATTCACTTGGTTTTAAAGGTAGGTTTATACCAAGAACGAACATCATCAAATTTCTAAAGCGGATTTGCTCTTGATTATTGTTTTCCGCATTGTTTATTTCATTAATTAAATAGTTTGTGATTAAATCTACTTCCTCACTGTCAAAAGCTTCTACGTAATCGGATACACCTTTTTCTTTGTTGACTTTTCGTTTATCCACTGAACCGTCTTTATTATATCGTACCTCTTTTTGTGTAGTATATCCTTTCTTAAAATTGATGGAATGTGAAAAGTGAGAAGGTAATGGACCTCTATACATTTTCCATTTGTCGTCAAATTCAATACTTTTTGGTATTTCGGTAATATCCAATATATTAAAGAAATAATGTTCTGTGCTTTTATATTTGTTTATGTAGAAAATCTCCTTTATTGACATATCTGATTCCGTGTCGCAGCAAATAAATTGAATTTTATGCACCTTTGCATAGCATTCTTTAGGCAAGTGTAAATGTCCTAAAAATCTAATTTCTAAATCCTGTTTTGATTTGCCTACATAAATAACATTTTGAGATTTATCTAAAAATCTATATACGTAATACATAAATAACCTTTGTAAAAAATGTTTCGTATAGTTACTATAACATATTTCGACAACAATTTCAATCTCTTTTAGCGTTGACAGTATATGAAAATGATATTTTAGCATTTTTCACAATAATAGACAAAATTCCTATTGACTTTTCATCTTAAATATATTATACTTATTACGGAAAAACTTGACAAAACTAATTTTATCGAAACGAGGAGTGCATTATGGAAGAATTAATTATAAAACGTGATTTATATCTAAACAAGCTTATTCGCAAGAAAAACAACGGTAGTATAAAAATTATTACCGGACTTCGTCGTTCGGGTAAAAGTTATTTACTAAACAATCTTTATTATGATTATCTTCTTAGTGAAGGCGTTAAAAAAGAGCAAATTATTAAACTTGCCCTTGATGATGACCGCAATAGAGAATATAGAAATCCTGATAATCTTTCTAAGTTCCTTTACTCTAAAATAACTAATGAAACTGAAAAGTTTTATTTTCTTTTAGATGAAGTGCAATTTGCAATTTCTGATGAAGAAATAAAATCAAAAGAGCCAATCCGTCTTTATGGGATTTTAAACGGCTTATTAAGATTAAAAAACGTTGACGTATATATTACGGGTAGCAATTCTAAGTTCTTATCTTCTGATATCGCTACCGAATTTAGAGGGCGTGGCGACGTAATTCAAGTCAATCCACTTTCTTTTGCTGAGTTTTATTCTGCTTATAAAAATGGTGATAAATACGATGCTTGGGATGAATATTCTACCTATGGTGGAATGCCGATGCTTTTAGGATTAGAAACCGATGAAGAAAAAGCGGAATATTTAAACAACCTTTTCAAGAATACCTATATTAGAGATATTATAGAACGAAACAACTTACGTGGCGACGTTACTATTGATACTTTGGTTGACGTTTTATCGTCTTCTATTGGCTCGCTTAACAACCCAACTAAAATAGCAAAAACCTTTGCCTCTAACGGCATTAAAACTGCCGATAAAACTATTTCTACCTACGTTGATTATCTTTTAGATGCTTTCTTAATTCGTAAAGCAACCAGATATGATATTAAAGGTAAAAAATATATAAACTCGCCATTTAAGTATTATTTTAGCGACGTTGGGCTTCGCAATGCAAGACTTAATTTCCGCCAACAAGAACAAAACCACATAATGGAAAATATAATCTATAATGAACTCGTTATGCGTGGCTACAACGTTGACGTTGGTATTATAGAACACGTTGTTAGAGATGAAGAAGGCAAACGCACTACCAAGCATTTAGAAGTTGACTTTGTATGCAATAAAGGAAATCAACGCTATTATATTCAATCTGCCTTTTCTATTCCTAACACCGAAAAGATGGAACAAGAGCAAGCATCGCTTGACCGTATAGACGACTCGTTTAAGAAAATTATTATTACCCAAGATAGAACTAAACTTTGGAGAAACGAAAAGGGATACGTTATTATGAACGTTTTAGACTTCCTTCTTAAAGAAAATAGCCTTGAATTATAAAAGTGGGTTTCCCACTTGTTTAGAAGTCGAAATTGCAATTTGGTGCAATTTCCTTAACCTGCTTAGGCGTTGAAATCCGCACCATTTTTTCGGGAAAAACGCATCGGCAAAAAATCTTCCAAAAAGTTTATAAATATGACACACATTGTCATCTTTACTTTGGTATAATAGGACTATGGATAAGTTAGCATATCATTACAACAAGAAAAAACTACCTGCTAAAACTGAGGGTAAATATCTATACTATTATCTCTGCGAGGATATGGAAAGCGCCACCGTGCAAATGGGTGGGCGTGGTTTTGTCACGATTGAAGTAACCGGGAAAGAATGGGAAGCTCTGATTGAATTAGATAGGATTGAATATAACAACGAGCATAAATACGTTCGCCATACTACTGAGCTTCTCGATGAAGAAGATGAAACTTTAACCGCCAAGCAACTAGAAAACTTCCACGTTAAAGATACCCCTATTGATACAAAGGTGGCAAACTATTACTACAAAAAAGACCTATATAACCAACTGACCGAGGATGAAGAAAAAGTTCTTAAAATGCTTGAGAACGGCGCTACTCAAAAAAATATAGCTAAAGCATTAAACGTTACACAAGGCTACGTTTCAATGATTAAAGCCAAAGCACAATACAACTACGATTATGCAGAGCAAACTACAGCTATAAAAACTAATTGTCCCGAATACCTTTGGAAGTGTTGGAACTTGTTTACTAAAAAGTTAGAAATGCCGATGTTCTTAGACGTAGAAATGGAATATGTATTAAGACATCTCCATCCTAACGATATAGCCCACTTCCTTTATTGGTATTATAGTTTGGGCGAATTTGTCCGTTTTTCTATTAGATACTATCTATATAACGAGGAAGCGCTTGAAAAAGAAAAGTCGGAGTATCTATCTAAGGCAAGCGACCAAGAGCTTGCTTGGTATTTACAAAACTATGCTGATGCAGTTCCTTTGGTACAAATCGTATATATCCGTTTAATTACCGAAGTTGAATGTCGTAGAGAACGTGGATTACACGGTAATAATAAAGCGGCAGACGGCTTATATACCGCTGTGGAGAAGCTTGCAAAGCGTGTAAATATATCACCCGAAGAATATTACGAAAAGCGTATTTATCCTATCATAGTTAATATTCGTACTAGACGAATAAAGCAGTTTTACCGTTTCTATTCAGGCAAGATACTAAAAAAATTAAATTATTTTTAAAAAGTTTTCAATTTTACTAATATTTTCCTTCTTCTCGTGGCTTATAAGTGGAGGGAGCAATTCTGAACGATGACCTAATGAACAGGTTGTCGTTCTTTTTTACCCCTTAAAAACTAAAAAGGAGGTGAAAACTTATTAATTGGAATTACGAATATTATGAAAACCCTATAAGGGACAAGCACGCTACTATTTCCGTTTTAACGTTTAAGAAAGATGAACTGTCTGAACAAGACGATTATCTTAAAGAAGTTGAACAAACTTATAAAACGGAGTGGTTAAAACCTATGTTATCTAATTTTGAACAAGAATGGATACGAATTAAAACCAAATACAACGCAAGATTTTTTAATCGCGGTAAGAACATCGCATTAGAATGTTTGCAGTTTGGTGGCAACCACGAATTTTGGGACGATTTCCCTGACGAATACGAAATATTAGCGTATTTCAAGAGGTGCTATGCTTTTGCAATCGAAACTATTGGATACAAGCAAACTGATACGAACATCATTTGCGCCATTATCGTTACCGAGCCAAACAGACGTAATCTTTTCGTGTATTACTTGCCACTAACGAACAGTTGGCAACGAAAGGTTTGCGGAAACGAATTTTCTCAATGTGGAAGTAGATTGCAACTGCGAAATGATGACGGCGAGCCTATTTATCGCACAATACATAGCGACGTAAAGCCACTACTTTGCCACTCTGAATTTTGGAAACAGCGTGTCGGTTTAACGTCTTACTCTGACCTACAAGAGAGATTTTACAACGAAATATCTTATAGGTACGGAGCTGAACGTGGCGAAAGTTTGTCAAGATTAAAGTACACGTCTAAAGAACAGATTAAACGCTTTAATCGTAAAGAAGGCGATGACTACGACGTTATCCCTATAACTTCGGACATTTGGATTTAACTGATGCCAAGTATCTATTTATTTTATCAGTACATAACCAAAAAAATTAAGGAGGAAAATTGTGGTTTATGGTTAAAGATTTACTAACAAACACAACGCACTTTTTGAAGTGTAGTTTATTGGTGTTCTGCCATCAGGAAAGAGGACATTGTATCCGCACAAATAAAAAATTAAGGAGATTTGAAAAGACATTATTTAGACGAATTTAACAAGGTGGAAATTAACCTTTCCACCAACGAAGTGGCAACTTCACCACTTGAATTAGATGATGAAACACTAACAGCAAGCGCTTCGGTGCTTGCAAATATGTTGTTAGACTTTGTACGAGATAACAACTCGTATGAAAATCTAACACCTAAGAACGTTTTTAGAAAGGAGAACAAACAATGAAAAAAGCAGTAATCTACGCAAGATTTAGTTCACACTCTCAAACCGAGCAATCTATTGAAGGTCAACTTAGAGAGTGTTACGATTTTGCAAAGCGAAGCGACATTACAATCGTTGGCGAGTACATAGATAGAGCTTTAACGGGAACGTCAGATAAACGTCCACAGTTTCTTAAAATGATTGAAGATAGCAAGAAAAAGAACTTTGAGTACGTTTTAGTTTATCAATTAGACCGTTTTGCTCGTAACCGTTATGACAGCGCCAACTATAAAGCAAAACTAAAGAAAAACGGCGTAAGAGTTTTGTCTGCAAAAGAAAACATTACCGACGATGCAAGCGGAATACTCGTTGAAGGTATGCTAGAAAGTATGGCGGAGTATTACTCCGCTGAACTTTCTCAAAAAGTTAAGCGTGGCATTAAAGAAAGCCTCATAAAAGGCAATTTTATAGGTGGTCACGGACTTTTGGGCTACGACACCGTTGATAAAAAGTGGACGATTAACCCACTTGAAGCAACAGTAGTTAGAGATATTTTTACAAGATACCGAAACGGAGAGAAAGCTAAAGATATTATAGCTCGCCTAAACGCATCGAGTATTAAAACTAAGTCAGGCAAAAAGTTTTCTATGAGCCAACTTGCCCGCATTATACGAAATGAAAAGTATATGGGCATTGTCAACGTGGACGGAAAAGTCTATACGAACGTAATTCCGCCTATCGTGGATGAAAAATTATTTAGGGAGTGTAATTTAATTATGGATTTACATAAGCATAAACAAAGAAAGAACTATGACGAACAACCATACATTTTAAGCGGTAAACTCTTTTGTGGGTATTGCGGGTCGGCAATCACTGCCGAAACAGGCACGAGTAAAACGGGACGTGTTTATCACTACTACAAGTGCTACGGCAAAAAACTTAACCCAAGCGACTGCCACAAGAAAAACGTGAGCCAAGATTTTATTGAAACACTTGTGTTTGAAGCGACTATAAAATACGTGCTACGCCCAAAAGTTATTGATAAAATTGCTAAACTTGTTGCAGATAAGTTTAACGCAGAACTATCTATGCCAACCATTTTATTATCGCTACAAAAGGAACTTAAGGAAGTTAATAAGTCCATTAACAGCATTATGACTGCAATAGAAAACGGTATCTTTACAAAGACAACAAAAGACCGCTTGCTAAATCTTGAAGCAAACCAAGTCGACCTTGAAAACAAGATAGCCGTTGAAGAAGCAAGACAAGTTAAACCTTTACAACCTAACGAAGTTAAGAAATTTTTAACCTACTTTGCCTATATGAAATACGAAAAAGGTGAAGAAAAAAACGAGTTCTTTAACTCGTTTATAAATCGTGTTATTTTGTATGATGACAAGGTTATTATTCTTTACAACTCAAACGATAGAGAAACTAAACGCCTTAATAAAAAGCAGTTAAAGGAAATTGAAAGTGGTAAAAACCTTGAAGAAATAAAAGAAAACTCGTCTGAACGTAAAAAGTTCAAACGAGTTGCTCTTGGCGGAGAGAACAGGATTTGAACCTGCGAGGCCCGCTAAGGCCTACCCGCTTTCCAAGCGAGCACATTCGACCGCTCTGACATCTCTCCATATTCAAGCGCCCAGTATTTTCAAGGCGCTCAATCATTATATATTATAATTTTAAAAAAATCAACAAATTTTTTGCCCTTTTAAAAATCTATTTCAAAAAGCCGTTTACAATTTGTTCTTCCGCTTCTTTTTCGGTGAGGCCTAGCGTCATAAGTTTAATAAGTTGTTCGCCGGCAATCTTTCCTATCGCCGCTTCGTGAACGAGTGACGCGTCAACGTCGTTAGCGTTAAGACCAGGTAGGGCTAAAACTTTCGCCTTATCCATCACTATTGCATCGCATTCCGTTCTTCCCGAGCATTCGCAGTTGCCGTTTACGACCGAGTAGAACTTTTGCACGGAATTGTCTTTCGCAACCGCTCTTGATACCACATGAACGTTCGAGCCTTTGCCGTTTATATCCACGTTAAAGTCAGTTTCAGCGTATTGCTCGCCGTGAGTCATAATCTTTTCGTGAATTATAAGCGTTGCGTTTTCTTTAAGCGTTGCTTTGGTTTTTCTAATAGATGAGTCAACGCCTTTTATCTGAGCGGTGTCCATAGTCATTGAACCGCCTTCGTCAATCTCTATAATGGTCGTCGGGTTCATAACCTTTTTACCGTTTCCGTCACCGCTACCATAATGCTTTTCGTAATACACGACTTTCGCGTTTTTACCAACGTGGAAAGAGTGGATACCGTCGTGCGAACTGTCGCCGTGGTCTACCGTGTGAATACCGCAACCTGCAACTATAATAACGTCCGCTCCGTCTTCGATATAAAAGTCGTTGTAAACAAGGTCTTTAATACCGCTTTTAGTAATGATAACCGGGATGTCAACGCGCTCGCGCTTTTCACCCTTTTTAATAATGATGTCAATGCCCGGTTTATCGGTTTTGGTAAGTATATCTATATTTGCCGTAACGTTTCTAGAGTGCAAAGTTCCGTTCGAGCGGATGTTGAACGCGCCTTCGGGGATGGACTCAAGGTCGGCAACTTCTTTTAAGAGATTTTTTTGAATACTGTCAAGTGCCATCTCAGTTCTCCTTTGCCGTAAGGGCAGAGCAAGCGGAACTTGCTAAAATATCGGGTAAAACGTCCGCCTTTTTTCCGTCCGACTTAATTTTTCCGTTAGCAATAACAATAATTCTATCGGCAATATTGAGTATTCTTTCTTGGTGAGAAATTATAAGCAACGAGCCGTTAGTTTTATCCGCCAAACGCTCGAAAACTTTGATTAAACTGTTAAAACTCCAAAGGTCAATTCCCGCTTCGGGCTCGTCGAAAATAGTAAATTTTGACTGGCGCGCCATAGTGCAAGCAATTTCAATACGTTTAAGTTCTCCGCCCGATAGGCTCGCATTTATCTCACGGTTAACGTATTCTCTAGCGCAGAGCCCAACTTCGGATAGGTACGAACACACTTCAGTTACGGTTAGTTTTTTGCCACTTGCAAGGCTAACTATATCCGATACGGTAATTCCCTTAAAGCGCACGGGTTGTTGGAACGCGAACGCCAAGCCTTTGTGAGCGCGCTCGGTGATAGATAAGTCGGTTATATCTTCGCCGTCCAAATAAATTTTACCGCTCGTCGGCTTAATAATACCCATAATAATTTTTGCAAGGGTACTCTTACCACCACCGTTAGGGCCGGTAAAGGCGATAAACTTTTCGTTAAGCGTTAAAGAAACGTTATTTATAATGTCTTTTTTACCGTCTTCGTTCTCGGCGGTAAAGCAAATATTTTTAAGTTCAAGCATAGCGATTTTATTTTAAATTATTATTGCATTTTTGTCAATGAATTAAACGCTAGTTTGTTGATTTGAAAGACTAAGTGTGATATAATTATCACAAAAGAATGTATAAGGAGAGCATTATGGACTATAAAAAACTTCAAAACGGCAGTGATATTCGCGGTGTTGCGCTCGAAGGCGTTGAAGGTCAAAGCGTAAATCTTACCGAAAAGGTGTGCAAAGACATAGGTCGCGGTTTTGCCGTTTGGCTTAAAAATAAAACTGGTAAATCTAGTTTAAGAGTAGCGGTTGGCAGAGATAGTAGATTATCAGGTGAAACGCTTTCTCAATGGATTTGTTCTAGTATGGTGGACGCTGGGCTTATCGTTACCGATTTTAAAATGGCGTCGACTCCCGCGATGTTTATGTCAACCGTAACAAAAGGTTACGAGTTTGACGGTTCGGTTATGATAACCGCTAGCCATCTTCCCTTTAACAGAAACGGCTTTAAGTTCTTTACCGCGGGTGGCGGTCTTGAAAAGGGCGATATCAAAGAAATTTTAGCCTACGCTGAAAACGGCGACGGAACGGGATTTTCGAAAGGCTCGTACGAAGTTGGCGAGTTTATGCACGCCTACTCTCAAATTTTAGCCGATAAAATTCGCTCGGCAACTGGCGAAGAACTTCCCCTTAAAGGCTTTAAAATCGTAGTTGACGCGGGCAACGGCGCAGGCGGTTTCTACGTTGACAAAGTTTTAAAACCGTTAGGTGCGGATACGACTGGCAGTAGGTATTTAGACCCCGACGGAAGTTTCCCAAATCATATTCCAAACCCCGAAGATAAAACTGCAATGAAGAGTATTACCGACGCGGTTAAAGAAGTGAAAGCCGACCTTGGCATAATTTTCGATACCGACGTTGATAGGGCAGGCGCTGTTTTAAGCGACGGAAGCGAACTCAACCGCAATAGAATTATCGCAATGCTTTCCGCAATTTTATTAAAGGAACACCCTGGAACGACCATAGTTACCGACTCTATAACTTCAACTGGTCTTAAGAAATTTATCACTGAAAAAGGCGGTGTTCACCATCGCTTTAAACGTGGGTATAGAAACGTTATAAACGAGGCTATAAGGCTAAATAACGCTGGAAAAGACAGTCAACTTGCCATTGAAACGTCAGGTCACGGCGCGTTTAAAGAAAACTACTTTTTAGACGACGGTGCGTACATCGTTACCAAACTGCTTATCGAACTTGCAAAGGGCAAAAAGCAAGGTTACACGCTCGCGTCGATGATTGAAAGTTTACAAGAACCAAAGGAAAGCGTTGAGTTTAGAATGAACATTTTACTTGACGATTTTAAAGAGTACGGTCAAAAGGTGATAGACGAACTTACTGAGTACGCTAAAACCAAGAGCGGATGGCTTCTTGAAAGCGAGAACTACGAGGGCGTTAGGGTTAACCTTGATAGTAGTCACGGCAACGGTTGGTTCTTATTAAGGCTTTCACTTCACGATCCGTTACTTCCCTTAAATATTGAAAGTGACGAGATAGGTGGAGCAAAGATTATTGCAAAAGAACTCGTTGAGTTTTTATCTTCTTACGACAAGCTTGAAAAGTCAAAAATCGAAGAGTTTATAAAATAATGAAAAGGCGGTTTTATACCGCCTTTAAAATTGTTTAAAAAAATATCATAAATTTTACAAATACGCTTTACAAATAAAAGTAAAAGTATTAAAATCAATAAGGTTTGTTACTTTTGACAAAATAAAACTGGTAGTTTTAAAGGTGAATTATGCAAGCAATTTTATTATCACTATCCATTGCGCTATTCGGTGGCTTAATGCTTTCGAGATTAGCAAAACTTTTGCAACTTCCAGCAGTTACGGCGTACCTTGTAGCAGGTATTTTAATCGGTCCGTTCTGTCTTGGTAAGTTCGGCGTTTCGGGGCTCGGCTTTACGAGTTTAGAAAACGTTGAGAGTTTCTCAATTTTGTGCGACGTTGCGCTCGGCTTTATAGCGTTTTCTATAGGCAACGAATTTAGGCTTTCTCAACTTAAAAAGATAGGAAAGCAAGCAACCGTTATAGGAATATTCCAAGCGGTGTTTACAACCATTATCGTTGATATCGCCCTTATTTCTCTTCACTTTATTATACCCGAGAAATTCCCGCTCCCCGCGGCAATTATCATGGGTGCGGTTGCATCGGCTACTGCGCCTGCCGCAACTTTAATGGTCGTTAGACAGTACAAGGCAAAAGGTCCAGTAACCGACGTGTTGCTCCCAGTAGTTGCGCTTGACGACGCGGTTGGTTTGATATTGTTCTCGGTATCGTTCGGCGTTGCTAAGGCTTTAATTGCAGGTCAAGTAAATATCCTTGGCATTATCGTTGAACCGCTTATTGAAGTAGTGTTGTCGGTAGGTCTTGGCGCGGCGGTTGGTTTCTTGTTTACTTTCTGCGAAAGGTTTTTCCATTCAAGGTCGAAGCGTCTTGCTATGTCGGTGGCGTTCGTGCTCCTTACGGTTGGCGTGTCTAATCTCTCTTTCTCGATAGGTTCAGTTCACGTTGCTTTCTCACCCCTTCTTGCGTGTATGATGCTCGGAACAATATTTTGCAATACTTGTGACTTTTCCGAACAACTTATGGATAGGCTCGATAGATGGACTGCACCTTTCTTTATATTGTTCTTCGTGTTAAGTGGTGCTGAACTCGATTTAAGTGTAGTAACCGATTTATTGATCGTTTTGATAGGCGTTGTGTACATCGTATTCCGTTGCATTGGTAAATACTTTGGCGCAAGGCTTAGTTCCGATATGGTAAAAAGCGAGCCGAACATTAGAAAATATCTTGGCATAACGCTTTTCCCCCAAGCGGGCGTTGCGCTCGGCATGGCTATGAAAGCCGGCGAACTTGCAGGCGGTATCGGTATGATAGTTTCAAACCTTACCTTGTTCTCAGTTTTAATCTACGAACTTATCGGTCCTTTCCTTACTAAGATAGCCTTAACAAAAGCTGGCGAAATTGACTTTGCTGGTAAGATTTCTCAAAGAGTTAAAGAAAGTTCAACTAAATAAAATTACACAAAAAAACACGGCTTTACGAAGCCGTGTTTTTGTTTGCTAATTATTCGGTTTTTTCCTTTTTCTTGTTTGCGTATTTCATCGCAAAGAATATTGCGTAGTGGAGAACTAAACCAACCACTATTGCGATAACTAAGTTAAATACGACGGTGAGTGCGAAAGTAAGTGATAATATGATAATATCAACTACGTTTTTAGTTTTGCAAATCTCAACGAAGTGACGCCACTCGCTCATATTGTACGCAACGATAAAGAGAATAGAAGCGATAACCGGCATAGGAATAAGCGACGCATAAGGCAATAAAAGGAGTAAAACGATTAAAAGGACTACTGCGTGAACCATACCTGCAATAGGCGTTTTACCGCCGTTTTTTACGTTAGCGGAAGTTCTTGCGATCGCACCCGTTGCGGGTATTCCGCCCATAAAACCAGAGCAGATATTTCCTAAGCCTTGCGCGATGAGTTCGGTGTTGGGGTTATGCTTGTCGTTAATCATATTGTCGGACACTACGCACGAAAGTAGCGATTCAATGCCGGCGAGAAGTGCTATCGTAAATGCGTTAGGGATAAGCGATAAAATAAGTTTTCCGTCAAGCGGTGGAAGTGAGAATTTTGGGACTGCTGAATTGATGGGATAAGCGTTGCCGATAGTAAGAACCGAAACGCCGGTTAAACCTATGCACAACGCGCCGATTAAAACTACGATGAGTGACGACGGAATCTTCTTTATAAACTTGTTCCAAACTATCATTATTGCTAGCGAGCCACCGCCTACTGCAAGGGCAAGCCAGTTGATAGTTCCTAAGTTTTTAAAGATATTAACAACTTTATCTATCGTTTCAATGTTTTCTACGCCTGCGGGATAGGTAAGACCTAAAAAGTCTTTGATTTGACCGATTAAAATGGTTACCGCAATACCCGCCGTAAAGCCGATAGTTATGGTTTTTGGAATAAACCTAATCAGCGTTCCAACTCGGCATACACCCATAATAATTAGGATAAGACCTGCCATTATGGTTGCGATAACTAAACCTTCTAAGCCTTTATCTGCAACTATACCTGCAACAATCGTTGCAAACGCTGCGGTAGGGCCTGAAATGTTTACCTTACTTCCGCCGAACATCGCAATCGTAAAACCAGCAAATATTGCGGTGAACAAGCCTTGCTCGGGATTAACGCCAGACGCTATCGCAAGGGCGATAGATAAGGGAAGAGCGATTATTGCAACTATAACGCCGGCAATTACGTCCGACAACAAGTCGCGCTTAGTGTAACCTTTAAAGCAAGTTAAAAGTTTTGGCTCAAATATTTTCATAGACCGTTTTTCCTTCGTTAAAAATCATTTTAAATAAACGTGCTTAAATATAATACATTTTTAATAAGAAATAATCAACTAAAATAAACGATAAATTAAAAATCGTCTACAAAAAGATTGTCAACTAAGCCGTTATCAAGCGATAAAGTTGCACTTGAAACGGCGTTTTCGCCTATAAGCCACACGGCATTTTTATCAGTAGGCGATATAATAACCTTTAAAACCTTGCCTAAAAACTCGCGCAAATTTTCAGTTTTTCCGTAAAACTCTTTCGTGGTTATCTCTTTAAGCGACGCGCCTATTAGCGCGTTCTCAAAAAACGCTAATGGTAGTAAAAACTCAGGTATAAGGCGGAAATCTCTTTCCTTTTCGTCTTCTATCGCTAAAATTTTAAAAGGGGACGACAGTTCCCATTTTTCAATCAAAGATGTTTTCGTTAGGCAGGAAAAACGCTTTTTAACGGTTAGATAATCGCCTATAAAAAACTCGTCTAAAATATCGGAAAAACAGAGAGTTCCGTCAAAAGTTTTATAGATAAAAAGTGCTGTTTTGTTTTTCTTAAAAGAAACGAAAGTAAAGTCGCCGTAAAATTCAACTAGGCACTCGCTAGGAGCAAACGGCAACGCTCCGACGGCGTAAAAACAACCGTTTAGGTAAAATTTAACGCCGTTATCTTCAACTACCGTTAAGGTAATATTTTCGTTAAAATTTGAAAAAGTTTGCTGGTATAAAAGTTTAAACGGCTCGGTCTTTTTAGGTTTAAAAACTGGGAAATAAAGATATCCGTCGTTAGTTCTCAGTGCCTTTAACGACTCGGAATTTTTAAACGAGTAGGCGGGCAAGTATTCATTACTGCACGGCAAAAATTCCACGAGACTTGGCTTATCAATAAAACTTGCTGTTTTCAAGTTTCGACTTGCCGTGCCTATATACTCTCCGTCAACTTTTACGTGTGATTTAATTTCCGCTAAAAAATAACAGTTCATATAAAATTATACTCGCAAAGCGTTTGCTATATGAAAAATGCGTCAATAATTATAAAGGCTTTTTCACACTACTACTGATAAGATTGTGTCCTAGCCATTTTAAAAAAGGAGTTAATTTATGGAAATTATTGATAAAAAGGTGGAAATTTTAAAAAATAGTGAATATTACGATCAACTTGAACGCGAGATTAACTTGATGTTTTACAAAATTATTAGTTCAGTAATGAGTGAAAATTTTAAGCTTAAAAAGCAAAACGAAAGGCTAAAAAGAGTAGTTAACGGCAGGGCAAAGGAAAACGGATACGAAAAAGTTTTGTAAAAATAGTGTGAAAATTAAAAAAAGTAATTGAATTGTCGCGCGATTTATGTTATATTAGTTCAGTAAGTTATTTTTATACGCGCGGCGTATGCGCACGGAGGAATTGATGTTAGAACTAAAAAACGTACGAAAAGTTTATACGACTAAGGCTGGTGACGTTGCAGCGCTTGACGGGGTGAGTTTGCTTTTCCCCGAAAAGGGCATGGTGTTCGTTACTGGTAAATCTGGTAGCGGTAAAACCACTTTACTTAATATTATCGGTGGCCTTGACGGTATTGACGAGGGCGAAATTGAAATTTACGGAAAGAAATTTTCCGAGTTCTCGGCAAGTGAATACGATAGTTACAGAAACACTTTAATCGGTTTCATTTTCCAAGAATACAACCTTCTTCCCGATTATAATATCGAAAAAAACGTAGGCATTGCAAATGAACTTCAAGGCGAAGTTACCGACCCCGAAGCCGTTAAAGATATTTTAGCAAGCGTTGATATCGTAAGTTATAAAGGAAGAACGCCCAACCAACTTTCAGGTGGGCAAAAGCAACGTGTTGCCATTGCGCGTGCGCTTATTAAAAACCCCAAAATCATTATGGCGGACGAACCGACGGGCGCGCTCGACAGTAACACCGGCGTTCAAGTTATAGAAGAATTAAAGCGTTTATCAAAAGAAAAACTCGTAATAGTTATTTCTCACGATCTAGAACTTGCCAACAAGTACGCCGACCGTATTATAAGGCTTGTTGACGGTAAGGTGGTTGAAGACGTTACGGTTGACGAAATTGAAGTTAACCAAAACGTTTTCGAAGAGGGAAACGTTCTCACCGTAAAATCGGGTAGCGATTTGAACGCTAAGGAAACGGACGTTTTAGTCAAGGCGATTAAGGAAAAGAAAAAGGTTAAGTTTACCGACAACTTTAAGGTTAAGAGCAAAAAGCCTACCGACGTTAGTGCCATTAAAAAGCCTGAAGAGGATATAAAATTCATCAAGAGTAAGATGAAGTTTAAAAGTGCGGCAATGCTCGGCGTTAAGTCGTTAAAGGTTAAGCCTTTAAGATTGATTTTCACCATTTTGTTATCCGCTATTGCGTTTGCGGTTTTCGGCGTATTTGATACCGTTGCGTCGTACAGTAGAGCAAGATCTATCTCCGACCTTTTACAGGGCGGAAAGTACGAAAACTTAATGGTTAGAGCGGAATACCAGTCCGATACTGGCGCAGTGTTCAATATGAACATGAGCGAAGAGTACATAAACGAGTTAAACGAAGAGTCTGGTTACAATTTTAGACCTGTTTATAACGTTAGCGATTTCGTTACGTCTTCGTATTCAACCGTTAAGGAAGATAACGCTTATAGAATTGCAAATACTGGAAACACGGCGCTCAACATCAACACGAAAGGTAAAGGTTACTATTATCCCGAAATCGGTGGCGTTATAGAGTTTAAAAACAGTGAACTCGACCCTATGGGCAACATCACGCCGTACGGTTACTATATGTTGTGCGGTGAAAGATATCCTAAACTTAGCGGAACTGAAGGCAGTACTCCTGGTTACACTGAAATAGCTATTTCTAAGTATTTAGCGGAAACCATTATGCACTGCTTAAAAGTTCACTCAAACTTCTTCCCTGGTGAGAATATCCTTTCTATTGAAGATTTAATAGGCAAGGTTATCAAGCCTTCCCAAGTAGGTTTAATGTCTGGAAATCCGTTTAAAATCGTAAGTATTTATCACTGCGGTGATATTCCTGAAGAATACGACTTTTTAAAAGACTCTTACGTAAAGGATAAAAACGATCCAAACAAAGCGATAATTGAAGAGCTTGACGCATATTTAAGTTCGGGCGTTCAAAAACTTATAATGGTAGCGGAAGGCGAGATTGCAAAGAGTATTAAAGACCTTGGCAAGCCGATAGCATACCTTAACGAGCCCGCAACTTACACGGTTGACGATAACTCTCAAGGTTATAGAAACTACATGGCTGAAAAGTTCTTCTGTCAAGACACCGTTTCGGCAAAAAACGTAGTTATGTTCGATACTCTTTTCCCATACGGTAAAGACGGTAACGGTAACGATTTATACAAATCCACCGACACCTACACTCTTAACGATAACGAAGTTTTAATAAATTCTTCCGATTTTAGACTTTTGATGGTTGAAGAAATCGCCAGCATGATAAAGCCCGACAATTACGCCGGCATGCCCGCAGCAGATTTAAGAGATTACTTAAACCTTATCGACACGTACGGAAACCAAGGCAACGAAACTCAACTTAGGAAGAATTTACAACTTGCATTTAGCGTTGCTAACGGGTTCTTAACCCCCGAAGTTTACCCCACTATTTATCCTAATCCAGGGATGTTTAGAAACATCGTTTTAGAGCGAGAAATTACTGCGACTAAGGAACTTTCAACTAAAAACTTAAAAGTAGTAGGTGTATATTTCGGCGTTCAAGTTGCAACGCCTGACGACCAGTACGAGCCTATGGTATTTAACAAAAACACCTTAAAATCTATGGGAATAAATACCGATCAAGGTCATTACGCAATGGCAACGTCGCTCGTGAACACTTCTAAAAAATCTTGCAACACGATATCTCAAAGATTAGTGAACGACAGTGGAATTACGCTCGTTTGGTACGGCAGTACCATTATGAGCACACTTTCACTCAACGAAACTTGGGTAAGCCAGTTCACAAACCTTTTCTTATACGCTTCACTCGTGCTTGCGCTTTTCTCGATGTTTATGCTATTTAACTACATTTCTGCAAGTATAACGTCAAAGCGTCAGTCAATCGGCGTTTTAAGAGCGCTTGGCTCGGGTAGTTCGGACGTATTTAAGATGTTTATAACCGAAAGTATAATTATCTCGCTTATAAACGGCGTGTTTGCGTGCTTGACGGCTTGGCTTGCTTGTACGCTCGTTAACAACTATCTCGTAAACGTTATGAGATTCGTAGTTAACTTCGCACTCTTTGGCGTTCGCCAAGTATTCGTAATTTTCGGCATAAGTTTACTTGCGGCAATCGCGTCGTCTATTATGCCTATTATTAAGATAGCAAAAGAAAAACCGGTAGACCTTATAAGAAGACCGTAATGGAAAAAATTATCTATTTTGACAACGCTGCGACCACTCCGCTAACAAGCGGAGTGCTTAGCGCAATGACGCCGTATTTTGAAAATATTTACGGCAACGCAAACTCCGTTCACTCGCTTGGAAGAAAGGCGGTGGCGGGGCTTGACGAGGCGCGCGAAAAAGTCGCGAAAATAATCGGTGCTGAGTTTAACGAAGTTTACTTTACCTCGGGCGGAACGGAAAGCAACAACTTTGCCCTTCGCGGAAGTTTTTTCGCAAGAGAAAAGGGAAAAGATAGGCTCGTTACGTCTTCTATTGAGCACGCGTCGGTACTCTCTACCGCAAGCGAACTTAAAAACTTAGGCGCAAGCGTAACTTATGTAAAACCGAGCAATAAGGGCGTTTTAAGCGCTATTGATTACGAAAACGCGATAGGTGACGACTGCTTTTTAGCGTGCATGATGTGTATAAACAACGAACTTGGAAGCGTTCAACCTATAAAAGAGTTTGCAAAAGTTTGTAAAGATAAGGGCGTTTTATCGTTTACCGACTGCGTTCAAGCGATGGGGGTTAGCGAAATAAACGTTAAAGATTTAGGCGTTTCGATGATGTCTTTCTCGGCGCATAAGTTCGGTGGGCCTAAGGGCGTTGGCGTGTTGTATATCAAAAACGGCACGAAAATTTCCCCGATAATTTCGGGCGGTCATCAAGAAAGGTTAAAGCGCGGTGGAACTAGTAACGTTGCAGGCGCAGTAGGACTTGCAACCGCACTTGAACTTTCAAGAAAATCACTTCAAAACGACGTTTCAAGGATAAAAGAACTCAAAAGTCGTTTTATATCCAGAGTTTTAAATGAAATTCCTTGCGCAACACTCAACGGCGACGAGAGTAGTTTAAGTGGAATTTGCAACTTTACATTTAAAGGTGTAAACGGCGAAGCGCTTTTGTACGCGCTCGACTTAAAAGGGGTGTGCGCATCGCTTGGTGCGGCGTGTTCGGCGGGAACGATAGAGCCGTCGTACGTGCTAAAAGAGATAGGGCTATCTAGCGTTGACGCGAAGTCTTCGATAAGGTTTTCACTCTACAAGCAAAACACTTTGGAAGAAGTGGATTTAGCGGTTGAAATTTTAAAACAGTCAATAAAAAAAGTAAGCGGTTGAAACCGCTTACCTTATTAAGATTAGGAGTTTTACTCTCCTTCTTCTTCGCAATCACAGCATTTGCACTTTTTAAGTTCTTCTGCTTTTTTGCGAATTTGTTCTTCAGTATCTCTCACCATTTTTCTCGCTTTGTGAGAATTGGCTACGATTAACGCACCGCCAATCATGCCGAGAGATAAACCGAGAATAAACATTTTTCCGTCCATAATCTCTCCTTGACCGATTAAGGTCAATGTAAGTATGGACGGAAAATAAAAAATTATACGGAATTTGTCGAAAAAATTATGAAAGCAATAGCGTTTGACATCGGCGATAAGAGAATAGGTATAGCGGTTTCCGATCCGTTTGGCGAGTTTGCCTTGCCCCTTGAAACTTATCACCGCAAAAATTTTAATAAAGATATAGAGTATCTTGTAAAAGTTGCAAAGAATAGATACGCCGAAGTTATCGTATGCGGTCTTCCGCTTAACTTTGACGGAACGAAAAGCGAACAGACCTTAAAAACTGAAAGTTTCGTTGAAGAACTTAAAAAGCACACCGATATCCCCGTGGTTTTTGAAGACGAGCGCTTTACTACTATGGAAGCAAGGCGAGTGCTTATCGAGGGCAACGTTCGTAGAGAAGATAGAAAAGCGGTTATTGATAAAGTTGCCGCGTCTTATATACTAGAAAATTATTTATTAAGGAGAAAGAATAATGGATAAAGAAAAAGATTTACTTGAAGAACTCGACGGTCCTATCGAACTTATCGACGACGAAGGCAATAAACTTGAGTTCTATCACATCGGCACTATGGATTACGAGGGCAAAAACTACGCGTTCTTTCAACCGGGCGAAAGCATTGAAGGTGCAGAC
>JAZSOI010000041.1:0-5503 GCA_045536835.1 Christensenellaceae bacterium | reverse complement strand
TTGGTATGTAATCTCGCGTCAGCGAGTATGTAATCACGCGTAAGCGTGTATCAAATCGGCTTGATTACATCCAACACTGTGTGTTGATTTCATACAGTTTTTTTAACTGATTACATCCACGGCTATTGCCGTGATTTTTTTTGCTGTGCTTTTTCGTGTCGCAGAAAACAGAACCCTATTAAAATAGTTGTATTTATTTTTAAATCTATGCTATAATAGTCTAACTCTTGAAAGTAGGAGAATTATAAGTGAACAAAACAGTTTTTTTGCGTAATTTAAAAGATTTTTCCATTATTACGTTCGGCGCGGCATTAGCAGGCGCTGCTATTTTCTTTTTTATGCTTCCAAGTAACGTTGCCGTAGGAAGTGCTTCAGCATTAGCAATGGTTATTGGGAATTTTATTCCACTACCCGTTTCAGTTCTTAACCTTGCTATAAACGTTATTCTTTTAGGCGTAGGGTTTTTGCTTATCGGCCCTGAGTTTGGCGCTAAAACGGTTTACACTTCCATTATGGTACCCGTTTTTATAGGCGTCTACGAGATTTTCTTCCCAAACTTTCAATCGCTAACTCAAAACCCAGTACTTGACGTTTTATGCTACATATTAGTAGTTGGAATGGCTACGGCAATACTATTTTCATCAAGCGCGTCGTCAGGCGGACTTGATATAGTTGCTAAGATAATGAACAAATATCTTAAAATGGACTTAGGTAAAGCTCTTTCCGTTTCAGGAATTGCAGTTGCTCTCTCTTCAGCGTTTTGCTACGACACAAAAACAGTAGTTCTCAGTATTTTAGGTACTTACTTCGGCGGAATGATCGTTGATAATTTCATTTTCGGGCTTAACACCAAGCGTCGCGTTTGCGTAATTTCGGAAAAGTTAGACGATATAGTCCACTATATTATTCACGACCTTCATAGTGGCGCTACCCTTTACGATATAGTGGGCGCTTACGATAACACGCCAAGAAAAGAAGTTAACGCTATCGTTGATAAACACGAATATAGAAAACTTATGGACTATATACGAAAAACCGACCCCAAAGCGTTCGTAACCGTATATGCCGTTAGCGAAATGAGATACCAACCTAAAACTAAATAATAAACGAAAAATGCACGGATTTTCCGTGCATTTTTAATTTAGCGTAACGTTCTTCAATTTCTCGTATAAATCTAAAGCGTGTTTTTTAAGAGTTGGGATATTACTTTCTAACTTAAACGCTTCGTCAGATAAAGCCTTTGCGGTAAATACCGTTTTGCTGGAATATTTTAAGCCCTTTAAAGTAGTTAATATTCTTCCCGACTGTCGTTCGCCAAGTAAATCACCGCCACCGCGCATATCGAAATCGAGTTCGCTAATCTTAAATCCGTCGGCACACGTCTTTAACGCGTTTAGGCGTTCAAGCGCTTTATCGCTTTCTTTCGTGCAAAGAAGGAAACAGTAACTCTTTTTATCAGACCTACCAACTCTTCCCCTTAATTGATGAAGTTGAGAAAGCCCAAACCTTTCCGCACTCATTATGACCATTACCGTTGCGTCAGGGTTGTCAACGCCTACTTCAATAACCGTGGTTGAAACTAAAACGTCGTACTTTTTTGCCTTGAAATCTTGCATTACTTGAAGTTTTTCTTTATCTTTCATCTTGCCGTGCAAAAGCCCAACGTTTAAGCCGTGCAAGGTGTTTGACAACTCTTCGTGAAGTTCTTTGGCAGATAAAACGTCACTCTCGTCGTCAAAGTCAATCTTTGGACATACGAAATACGTTTGAAAACCCTTTTTCGCTTGTTCGGTAACAAAGCCAAGCATATCTTCGTACTTTTTAAGCGGAACTACGTTGGTTTGAATTTCACACCTTCCCTTAGGTTTATCTGGTATCGTTGATATATCTAAGTCACCGTAGAAAATTAGCGATAAAGTTCTAGGTATCGGCGTTGCACTCATAACTAAAGTATCCGTGAGCACGCCCTTTTCTTCAAGTGCGCTTCGCTGTGCTACACCAAAGCGTTGCTGTTCGTCACACACGCACAACGCTAAATCTTTAAACTCAACGTTTTCTTGAATAACGGCGTGAGTTCCAACGATTAAATCAATATCGCCGTTTTTTAGGCTCTTTTTTATATCGTTTTTTTGCGCTGGCGTTAAACTACCGCTTAAATAACCTATGTTAAACTCGGGTAAAAACTTTTTAGCAACTTCGTAGTTTTGCTTTGCTAAAACTTCGGTTGGCGACAAAAGTGCCGATTGATACCCGGACGTTAACGCTAGATATAACGCGCAAAGCGACACCGCCGTTTTACCACTACCAACGTCGCCTTGAAGTAGTCTGTTCATTGTAAAAGGACTTTTTAAATCTTGATAAACTTCGTTGACGGCTTGCTTTTGCCCACCTGTAAACTCGTATGGAAAACGCTTGATGAACTCTTTTAAATTTTCCGCACTTGCCGTATATTTTCTCGGTTTTGCCTGCTTTTTATCACCCTTTATTATCTTGAACGCGGAAATGAGTTTAAAGTATTCTTCTAAGGCAATTCTATCACTCGCGTTTTTAAGCGCGTTTTCGCTCGACGGTGAGTGAACTTCTAAGTACGCTTTGCTTAAAGGACTTAACGCGTACTTTTCGTGAAGATAATAAGGAATTGACGACGTTGGGTTTAACGAGTTTACGGCGCTTACGCACATTTGTTTCATTCCGCTTTGAGTTAAATTACCCTTTACGGAATAAACTGGCATAAAACCTTTTAAACGATAGTTTTTGTCAACGGGTTCAAACATTGGATTAGTCATTGAAATCATGCCGTATTTTATTTGAACTCTACCGTAGAAAAAGTATTCTTCACCGCTTTTTAGTTTGCCTACGACGTAAGGTTGATTAAACCAAACCACGCTAAAAGTGTCCGCCCCTTGCGAACAGTACGCTTTTACGTATTTTACCCTACCACCTACCGCTTGGCGCGGTTCAAGTTCCACTTTTGCAATCGTTAAAACGAAATCGTTGTTGTACGCTTGACTTAGCGGTGTGATTGCCGTTAAATCTAAGTAATTTCGTGGAAAATGGTTTATTAAATCTTGAACGGTGAATATAGATAATTTTTTTAGGTCTTGTATTCTCTTGTCCGAGATATACTTTACGTCTTTTAACTTCATATAACGAAAGGGAACGGAAAATCCCGTCCCCTTCTCCTATTTTAATTATTCAAGTGATACGATATAGTAGTAAACTGCTTGACCGCCGTAGAAAAGTTCAACGTCGAGCGACGGGAAACGTTCTTGAATCACTTCGCTCATTTCATTCGCCTCTTCTTCACTAACGTCTTCACCGTAATAAAGGTTAACTACGCTGTGAGATTCAGTTGCGAGTTTTTCAATAAGGTTTTTCAAGCAATCTTTAACGGTTTTAGCTTTTGCGAGAATCTTTTTGTCGTTAAGACCTATGATATCGCCTTTACTGAGAGAGAAACCGTCTGTTTTACTAGACCTTACCGCGTAAGTTACTTGACCTGCAACTACGTTGTCAATCGCGTGGAGCATGTTAATTTTGTTAACGGACGGCGATTCTTCGGGGTTAAATTCAAGCGCTGCAAGTATGCCTTGCGGTACGTTTTTAGTGGGAATAACGTGAACGTTTCTGTTTTCAACGAGTTGTTTCGACTGTTCGGCAGCCAAAGTAATGTTTTTGTTGTTCGGGAATACGAATACGTTTTTAGCGTTAATTCTCATAATTGCATCGGCAATGTCAGATGCGGAAGGATTCATCGTTTGACCGCCTTCAACTACACCGTCAACCCCGATATCTTTAAACATTTCTTCAAAGCCCTTGCCTGAGCAAATTGCAAGCATGCCCATTTCTTTTCTTTCCGCCTCGTACTTTTTAACGAGTTCGCGGTTTTGTTCGAGCATGTTTTCAATCTTAACTTTATCAACTTCACCAAGTTCTAACGCGTGAGTGAGCGCTTTGCCAGGATTGTTAGTGTGAACGTGAACTTTAACGAATTCAAGGTCGCCAACGACGATAACGCTGTCACCTATCGTCATTAAATACTCTCTAAGTCTATCGATTGCCGCCAAAGTGGTCTTTTTCTTGATATTGATAATGAAAAATTCAGTACAATAGCCAAATTCTATTGCGCCAAGACTGAAAATATCAGCGTGTTCGTGCTCTTTTTCTTCCTTTATCGGCTCGATTTCTTCTTCTAAGCCTTCAATTTCTTCGCCGAGAAGAGCCTTGTGCATACCTTTGAATATGGTAAGTAAACCCATACCACCCGAGTCAACTACGCCCGCTTTTTTAAGAACGGGAAGTTGTTCAGGCGTGTACGCCAACGCCTCGTCACCCTTTTTGATGATATCGGCGAATAAATCGGGGAAATTCTTTGCCTTAGACGACGAAGCCGCTTCACTCATTGCCTTGCAAACGCTGAGCATCGTGCCTTCCTTGGGCTTGGATACAGCGCCGTAAGCAACTTCCGTTGCAGACTTCATTGACTTTACAAATACCCTAATATCAACTTCTTGAGCCTTGCCAAGAACCGAGCAAACACCCCTAAACACCTGAGAAGTGATAACGCCGGAATTTCCTCTTGCGCCCCTTAAAGCGCCCTTAGTTACCGCGTCACAAACTTCCGCTATGGTGTTGGATTTAACGAGTTTTAACTCTTTAACCGCAGATTTTACGGTCAAAGACATATTAGTACCCGTGTCACCATCGGGTACTGGGAATACGTTAAGCGCATCTATCTTTTCCCTGTGAAGATCTAATAATTTAGATGCGTTCGTTATCATTTTTGACAGCATTAAGCCGTTAATGGTCTTCATTAAATAAACTCCTAAAGATCAAAGTTTAACACCCGTAATATTAACGTCAACCGTGTCAACGACCATTCCGGTAAACCTACCTACGTTATACTTGATAGTTTCCTTTAAACTATCAGCAACTGCGGAAATGGATACGCCGAATTTAATAATTACGGATACTTCGATAAAGATACGGTTGTTCTTAATCTCAACCTTAACGCCCTTTGCGCCCTTACCTTTACCGAACAATACGAATAGAGAGTCAGTAAAATGGCGTGAAACGAGTTCTACGATACCGTAACAGTCAAGCGATGCGTGAGCGGCTATTTTTGCTATTGCGTTTTCAGATATGGAAATATTACCGCACGCGTTGTGTGTTTTAATTGCCATGACTCTCTCCTTTTGATAATTTATATATACATTTTACATTATTCATATTAATTTTGCAACAAAAAAAGAAAGTTTTTAAGATTTTTTATATTTATCAAAAAATAATTTATTATTTATCTTTAAAATTGTTGCTTTTTTTGACGAATAATGATAAAGTATATATGCAAAAAATAATTATCAGCATTTTTTTCGGAGGTGCATTTATGTCAAAAGTATGTAGCGTTTGCGGTAAAGGTAAATTATCCGGCAACAAAGTTAGCCACAGTAACCGTAAAACTCCGCGCTTGTACAACGCTAACGTTCAAAAAGTAAGAGTTGTT
>JAZSOI010000005.1:0-6565 GCA_045536835.1 Christensenellaceae bacterium | reverse complement strand
CATCTTATCTTGAAGACCAACGCGAGTTAAAAGACCTTCGGCAATCGCCTTATTGTCAAGTTTTATCTTCTTAAACTCTAACTTTCTCTCAAAGAATTTCTTCTTGCTTTTTTTGAGTATTCTCTTCGCTCTAGCGTCCATTGCAAGCGTAACGTTAGTTATAGCGCTGTACTGCGGAAAGAGATTAAAGTTTTGAAACACCATACCGAAAGTTAACGGTTTTAAAATATCTTCTTTGATATTCGTTAAAGGGAAAACCACTTTGTCGCCAACGATGATTTCACCGCTGTTTGCCGTTTCAAGATTGTTAAGGCATCTAAGAAGCGTAGTTTTACCGTTACCGGACGAGCCGATAATGGATAAAACTTCACCCTTTTCAAGAGTAAAATCAACACCCTTTAAAACCTTGGTATCGCCAAAGTTCTTTATTAAGTTTTTAACTTCTAAAAATGCCATTTTACACCTTGTAATAAGAAAGTTTCTTTTCGATATAACCAAAAAGTAAAGTGAGTATACCAACGAAAATAAGGTAGAACGCGCCAGCGTAGAAGATAGGCCAAATAAGACCTTTCGTAAGCATAAATTCCTTTCCGTAGAAGATTATATCTAAAACGCTTATAGTGTTTGCAAGCGACGTGTCTTTAATAAGCGTGATAATTTCGTTCGACATAGGCGGAACGATGCGCTTAACAACTTGCATAAACACTACTTTTGAAAAGATAGTGCCTTTCGTCATGCCGAGAACTTGACCTGCTTCGTATTGACCTTTTGGAATACTTTGTATTCCACCGCGGAAAATTTCTGAAAAATACGCCGCGTAGTTAATAACGAAAGCAACGAGCGCCGCAATAAATCTAGTTGATATAGTTTTGTCAAACCAAGCCCAACCCGTGTTCATCATAGGCCAATTAAACAAATTCAATAGACCTGGAACGTAGAATATTACGAATATTTGGAGCATAAGCGGAGTTCCGCGAAGTATCCAAACTATAACTTTGGTAAAAACGCGTAAAGGGGCAAACTTCGACATCGAACAAAACGACGTGAGTAGCCCCAAAGGTAACGCAAATAAAAGCGTTAACGCGAATAATAATACTGAAGTTGTAAAACCTACTGCAAGTTGGGAAGTAACGTCTAAAAATACTTCCATTTGCTATCCTTAATTATGCGCCAAGCGCTTCAGTGTTTAATACTACGTTATATTTTTGTGCTAAGGTTGCAAGAGAACCGTCTTCGTATTTAGCCTTTAAGAAAGCGTCAAGTTCAGCCTTAACGTCACTATCTTTTCTAATACCTACTGCGAATACTTCAGCACCGTATTCAACGCCAGATACGATTTTAAGATTAGCATATGAACCGTTACCAACTACGCTTTGAGCCATAGTAAGGTCGATAAGAGCAACGTCGCTAGTACCTGCAACAACTTCGTTGAGTGCGTCAACTTGAGCAGTTACGGGAGCAACGTTAGTCATACCTTCAGCCGTTGCCATTTTGTTACCTGCAGAACCAGATTCAACCGCTACTCTTGCAGTTTTAATTTGGTCTTTAGTTGCGATAGTGCTATCACTCTTAACTACTGCTACTTGTGCGTTTCTTGCGTAAGATACAGAGAAATCCATATCCGCTTTAAGATCGTCAGACGCGGTCATACCGTTCCAAATAAGGTCAATTTGTCTAGATTTAAGTTCGATTGCCTTTTGAGACCAAGTAATGATAACGAATTGACAGTTAACGCCGATTTCTTCTGCAAATTCTCTTGCAAGTTCAGCGTCAAAACCAGTCCAGTCACCAGTTTCAGTATCAATATAATCCATCGGTTCGTAAATGGTGATACCAACTACGATTTTATTGTTTGCCTTGATTTGTTCAAGGTCAGTCTTATCTCCACCACCATTACATGCGGTAAAGCAGAAAAGAGTTGCAATCGCGAGCATTGAAGCGATTAAAATTTTTGCTAATTTTTTCATAATAAATTCTCCTTTTACTTTAGTTCGATAAAGTATTTATGCGCCTATTATACTTTATTACGCTAAAGTTGTAAAGCGTTTTACACCCATTTTTAAAAAAAAGTTAAAAATATTTTTTTATATTGAATACGCGTGCGCACACGCGCGTTAATATGGATAATATTTTAAGTAAATAAAAAAAGCATAGGATATAAAAACCTATGCCTTAATTATTAAAAAGTTTTATAAACCACTATTTTAAGACGCTAGAAACAAGCAAAACAAGGCTCGCGAAGACTTTGGGATGAGTTAGACCTTTTGGTCAACGAAGTCCAAAGTCAAAGCAGTAACGCAGTATTGCGCCGTTTATAGCGGATTAAAAATTAGTCGTTACTTTCAGCAACAGTCATATCAATAACTTGCTTACCATCGTAGTAACCACACTTAGCGCAAACTCTGTGAGATTGCTTCTTTTCGTGGCATTGTGGACATTCTACGAGAGTGGGAACGGTAACTTTGTAGTTACTTGCAAATCTCTTATTTCCTCTTGCTTTAGAAACTTTACTCTTTGGAACTGCCATTATAGATACCTCTCTTTTTATTTTTTACAATCACAAGACCCATCGTTTAAGTTTTTACCACACGTGTGGCATAAACCCTTACAGTCTTCTCGGCAATAGATAACGGTAGGAAGTGAAATGATCATCAAATCGTCAACCGCGAGACTTAAATCAACCAAGCCGTTTTTATAAAGATAATCGTCTTCATCTTGACGGCGGGTTGCGTAAATTACGGAAAATTCTTCGCTGAACTCAACTCTCGTTTCCCGTAAACACCGTGCACATTCACCAACAATAGTGCAAGCGATAGTTCCGTCTACGTACACGTCATCCCCGTGAAGTTCAAGGACGCCCGTTACCCTGACAGCGCCGTCAATACATGCGCCGGGAAGAGTTAATATATCAGGGTTTACTTGATAATCGAACTGAAAATCAGTTTCCGTTTTACCGCTGAATTTTAACTTTCTGACATCAATAACCATTATGTTGCCCATAGATTATATAATATTTAAAAATTATTGTCAACTTTAATAAAGTATTATTTTTAATAAATTTTAGTTAAAAACCACCCTAACACCTAAACGAGTAAGGCTCGTACATATTTTGGATAAGCGTTAGTCTATGTATATATTTTACAAGCGTTAGAAACAAGCAAGGCGGTTATTCTAGCCAAAGTACGCGTACTCTTTGTACGAAATCTTTGGCTAAATAGCCGATTTGCGAAGTTTATAACGTTTGTAAAACGGTGATAGCAACGGCTGCAACGATATCTTCGGTGTGACAACCGCGAGATAAATCGTTGATGGGCTTTGCTAAGCCTTGACAGATAGGACCGATTGCCATGAAACCACCTAAACGCTCGGTGTTTTTGTAGTTACTATTACCAGCGTCTAAATCTGGGAAAATCATAACGTTTGCGTGACCTGCAACGGTAGAACCGGGGGCTTTAGATTGACCAACTTCGGGAACGACTGCAGCATCAAATTGAAGTTCACCGTCAGCATTATACTGGGGTGCGATTTCGTGGAAAAGTTTAACAGCGTCGGTAACTTTCGTAACGTCAGCGTGTTTTGCGCTACCTTTCGTAGAGTGAGAAATGAACGCAATTCTCGGCGTGATGTTAGCAACTTGTTCAGCGGACTTTGCGGAAGATAAAGCAATGTAAGCAAGTTCTTCACTAGTCGGGTTTTGAACTAAACCGCTGTCAGCATAAATATAGCAACCGTCTTCACAGTACTTGTTGCCACAAGGCGGAGCAATCATTAAAAAGTACGCCGAAACCATTTTTTCGCCGGGTGCAGTTTTGATAACTTGAAGACCGGGACGTAAAGTGTTTGCAGTTGAGTGGCAAGCGCCTGAAACCATACCGTCAACGTCGCCCGCTTTGAGCATTAACGCGCCGTACATAGTGTAATCTTTTAAAATGTAATTCTTCGAGTCTTCAACGGTTGCGTATTCGGGAGCGCCCGTCTTTTTATTGATTTTACCTTGGCGAAGGGTGAAAAGCATTTCAGCATACTTTTCAGTCTTATCGTAAACTACGGGATCGATAACGGTAACGCCGTCAAGACAAACTTCGGGGTTAGCGTTTTTAATTTCATCTGGGTTTCCTAATAAAACGATTTTTGCAACGCCTTCTTTAACGGTGTTTGCCGCTGCTTGAACGACTCTTTTATCTTCGCCTTCGGGAAGAACTACTGTTTTGTTAAGGGCTGACGCTCTTTGTTTAATTTCGGCTAAAATATCTTTCATAATTTCTCCTTGCAAAATATGTTAAAATATAGTATATTTAGTATAACATACTAATTTTAAAAAGTAAAACCCTTGGAGCGCATTTTGAAAATTTGTTGCATTGTTGCGGAATACAATCCCTTTCACAACGGGCATCTCCGCCAAATTGAATATATAAAGGAAACCGTAAAGCCCGATTATATCGTTGCGATAATGAGCGGAAACTTTACCCAGCGCGGAGAAATAGCCGTGCTAGACAAGTTTTCAAGGGCAAAGCACGCCGTACTTTCTGGGGTTGACTTGGTTATTGAACTTCCAACCGTCTTTGCAACTGCGAGCGCGGAATTTTTTGCTAGCGGTGCGGTTAAACTTATAAACTCTCTCCCCGGCGAAAAGGTTATTTGCTTTGGCGCGGAATGTGGTGATAAACAAGCGCTTTTCAAAATCGCGTCTTCAATGCTTGACGAGAGCGAAGAGTTTAAAACTTTACTTAAAGAAGAACTTAAAAAGGGCGTTTCCCTACTAAAAGCAAGGGAACTTGCCCTACTTAAAACCGCCGACTTAAACGCGGAAATTTTATCAAAGCCAAACAACGTTTTAGGCGTTGAGTATATAAAGGCGATACTTAAAAACGGCTACGATATAGGCGTTGAAGTTTTAAAGCGCGAAGGTAGTGAGTATAACGACGAAGAGATTTCTTCTTCCGTTCCGTCCGCTCTCGCCGTTAGAACTGCAATAAAAAACGGCGAAGTAAAGAACTTGAAAGGGCTTATCCCAGATTGCACTTTGAGCGACTTGCCAACCGCCTTACCGTCGCTTGATAACGAAATTTTATATTCCGTTCTATCTTCTAAAAAGAGTGAACTTAAAAACGTTTTGGACTGTATTGAGGGGCTTGAAAATAGAATTACCGCTTGCGCCAAAGAAAGCGTAACTCTTAGCGAACTCATTGAAAAAGTAAAGACCAAGCGCTACACTACCGCAAGGATAAAAAGGATACTTCTATCTTGCCTTTTAAAGATAGATAAAGACCTCGTTCGCTCGGCGTTAAAGAGTAAACTTTACCTTAAAGTTTTAGCCTATAACGGCAAAAAGGCCGACTTATTGCCCGCCTTTTCAAAATCTGCGTATCCCTTATTAACTAGAAAGAGTGACACCGCTAAACTTGGCAAAACCGCTTTTTCCGTGTTTGAGAAAGACGCTTTTTCATGTTGCGTTTACTCGCTTGCAACTAAACTAAAACTCAACGAAAACAGTATGCTAATCGTAGGCAAGTCAAAATCAATGTTCGGATTATTTTGACTTGCCTAAAATAAAACCGTGGCGAAAATCGCCACGGTTTTAAAATTAAATATTATTCTCTTGAATATTCGGGAAGAGTGATAGAAGTGTTGCCAACTTCAATTTCAATGTCAACTATATCACCTGCTAAAATAAGAGTGAGTTCTGCAAATACGATTTTACCGTCTTCAACGAAAATGGTAATATCGTCGTATTGAATTTCAACGTTACTAACGGTGTGAACTACGGGGTCACCTAAGGTCGACTTGTAGTTACCTTCGGGAGTCTTAGTGAGTTTATCTTCGTGCTTAGCAATGTAGCCGAACAATAAATCAAACGAATCTTGTCTACCGTTTTGATATTCCGTTTTAGTCTTGTGTTGAACGGTTAAGTTGTAGTTAGTATAGTAACTTCTTTCAAGTAAAACGTAATCAGACGTATCGGTTGCATCCCACCATTTAGTTCCCGCTGCGGTAGTGAGTTCAACTTTATCTTTGGTGAACTTGTAGTTCATATAGTTAGGTGCAGTTTCGTAAGAGTTGCTACCTACGGTGTATAACGTGCAGTTTTCTTGAACGGCATCAAACATCTTTTCAAAATCTGACTTACCAAGACCACCGCCACCACCGCCAAAGCAAGCGGACATAGCCATTACGCTAATGCTTAATACGAGCATTAAACAAAAATTGAGTAATTTTTTCATAATTATTCTCCTTATATAATTTAATTATATGATACACCCGTGAATTTTTTTTGTCAATATCAATTCACTAAGTCTTCGTTATCGAAATCTGCGTAGTATTCAATTTCAAATTGAGCGAAAACCTTGTCTAAAAGTTCTTCGTCTTCAATGGGAAGTAAAGTTTTATTCTCCGCGTCAATTTCAAAGATAACAACTTCGTCAGGGTCTGCACCTTCAATGCTTTCGCCCGGTTGAAAGAACGCGTAGTTTTTGCCCTCGTAATCCATAGTGCCGATGTGATAGAACTCAAGTTTATTGCCTTCGTCGTCGATAAGTTCGATAGGACCGTCGAGTTCTTCAAGTAA
>JAZSOI010000016.1:0-59031 GCA_045536835.1 Christensenellaceae bacterium | reverse complement strand
TTTGTAAACTTCCGCTTAAAATAAACACGAATTCGACGGCAGAGTGAAAGTGTAGCCCCGATTTAACGTTATATCTAGTTAGTGAAAACACCTTGTTTTTTGAAAAGTGAAGGGTTGAGTGTTGGTATTCAATCATAAAAGCATTATATCCCTAAAAATACGAAAAGTCAATTTCTCGGCTTATTTTTGCGTGTTTTATTTAATTTTACAGCACGAAAGTACCATAAAAAAGCGTTATTATGTATAGTTATGCGGATAAAGTTTTGCTATAATAAAAGTATAAATAAAATTAAAGGAGAAAAAACTATGGCGTTTTATTCAAGTTTTAAGTACGCGCCCGGCGACTGGTTTCCGTTTAAGGATAGAGAGTTTATCGACTCTATTGTAAACGTTGACGTAAACGCTCGCCAAGGCAAAAATTTTGAAAACCCTGACTTTGAACTCAAAGTCGTTTTTGACGTTCACAATTACTTTGCAATCGACTTAATGCAAAGGATAAGGCTTTCCGACGTTAACGATAAAAAATTAGTCGTCGTTCTTCCAAGCCCTGAAAACGCAACCTATATAAGTTTAGCGGAAGCGCTCAACTCTTTAAAAATCAGTTGCCGTAACGTTCACGTATTTTTCTTAAACGAATACGCTAACGAAAAGGGGGAAGTTGCACCCTATCAAAGTTCGTTTAGCAAAAGCGGTCAGTTTATGAAAAACTTCTATAATAGACTTGACGACGGTTTGAAAATGCCCATCGAAAACATCCACTTTTGGACTAGCGACAATATCGAAACTTATTCAAGCGAGTTAGCGTCGCTTGGCGGTGCGGACGTTTGCTACACCTATATTTCTTGGGCAGGCGGTATCGGCGCTATCGACGTTGAGACTTTCAAGGCCGATAGTTTAGAAGAGTTTAAGGCTATGACTTCTCGCTTAGTTACCCCCGCGCTTGAAACTATCGCTCAAGATTCTCTTCGCGGAATGTTTGGTTTTGCAGGTGATATATCAAGTGTTCCCCCCAAAGCCGTAACATTAGGGCCAAAGGACCTATTGTCTTCAAAAGAGTGGGTTGACGTTGAGTATTTAGTTGGTTGCGGTGGAAGCGGAACGCATCAAAGATTTCCGTTAAGGCTTGCGCTTTTCGGCCCTTTGTGTTCACAAAATCCCCCGTCGATTATGAGGCTTAGTAAGGGCGTGTGTTACGTTTGCCCAGAAGTTGCCAAAATGCCGTCAAATCCCCCCGATTTTGAAAATCTTATTCCTGAACTTGAAAAAATAGCGAAAAAGGAGGGCCTATAAGATGGATAGAACCTTATTTGACTTCACGCCTAGCGAGTGGTGGCCGATAAAAGACAAGGAAGTTTTAGAGCGTTGCCGTACCATTACTCGTGAAGAAATGGAATTTACAAACGAGAACGGCTATACGATAAAAGTCGTTCCGCACCCGTCGAGCGCAGTTGCTTGCGAACTTTTCAACTGGATATATAAGTCGGACGTTGAAGATAAAAAGACGGTTATCGTTTTCCCAAATTCGTGGAAAAACATCTACACGTCCGTTGCCGAGATGTGTAACAAGTTTAACGTTTCCGCTCGCAATATCCACGCCTTTTGTATGGACGAGTATGCCGACGAACACGGCAACGTTGCCCCGATTTCGTGGTATCGTTCGCTTGGCGGTCACTTTATGAGCGAGTTTTATATGAGTTTTAGAGAAGACCTTCGCCCACCGCTTAAACAAATGCACTATTATACTAATGAAAATATAGGCTGTTATTCCGATATGATAGCAGAAGAAGGTGGCGGTGGTGCAGACCTTATTCTTTCTGCTACCGGTTGGATAGGCCACACCGCGTTTATCGACCCGTTAACTAAAAAGTTTAAGGCAGACACGCTCGAAGAGTTTTTAAACATCAAGGCAGGTTTCGTTGATAACCACCGCTTAACCACCGCGCAAAACTCTGGGGGAGCAACGGCGCTTTGGCACACGCCCAGTTATTCCGTTTCCATCGGCCCGTGGGACGTTATGCACGCACGCGACCACTTAGAGCGCCACGATTTAGAAAGCCTTGGCGGTTATTCCGCTTGGGAAAGAATGATTTCAAGATTACAGTTATACGGTCCAGTTTGCAAAGAAGTCCCTGCAAGCATTTATCAACTCACCAAAGGAACGATTTACGTGAGTGAAGATACCGCAAGACCCATACTTCCCACCGAACTTAAAGACTTTTAAGTCGTTATAAACTTCGCAAATCGGCTATTTAGCCAAAGATTTCGTACAAGGAGTACGCGTACTTTGGCTAGAATAACCGCCTTGCTCGTTTCTAACGTCTTAAAGAGAGTGTAGACTTTGGGCGAAAAAATACAAAATTTAATACGCTTTGTAAAACGCTTGACATTTTTTTCATATTTGTTAAAATAATATTAATAGTTCAAGCAGTGCTTTTGCAGTGCAAAGAATTATAAAAGGTGAATATAATAGCTAGCGAGAAAGAAACTGAATATAAAACTTTCGGTTTTTAGTATTTTAGCCGTTATGTAAACCGCGGTTTGTTTTCATATTAACAAAACTAAGATTTTAAGGAGAAAAAAAATGAAAAAGTTAAACAAAAAAGGTTTTACTATCGTAGAACTCGTAATCGTAATCGCTGTTATCGCAATTTTAGCAGCAGTTTTAATTCCCACTTTCAGTGGCGTAATCGACAAGGCTAAGGGAACTGAAGCTTTATCTGAAGTTAAGAGCGCATACACCGCTACTATAGCAGATGAATTATCAACTCCCGAAACTACTGACGATCTTATTACCGAGGATCTCAAAGCAGGTACAATCTACGTTGAACACGACAATGGTAAGATTATTGCTATCAGCGAAGGTGGTAGTGCATCTATAGCAACTGGTGCTACTGCAACTCATAAAATTAACGACGAAGGCAAGATCGTAGCTAAATAATTATAATTAAAACTGTTAATTAAAAGCAAACTTATATGGCGCAAGCACTCTGCACTCTTTTGGGTGCTAAGTGCTTGCGCCTCTTTATTTGTTGCGCACTAAAATTACTATGCGATTTTTAAAAATCGCAAATATTTTACGCGCACGCGCGCAAAATGTTAAAAAGTGTGCTAAAATAATTATAAGCGAGTGGTAAAAGATAAGTATGATTAAAAAGACTATGCAAAAACTTAATAGCGCAAGGCGTGGTAAAAAGGGTTTTACCGTTGCCGAACTTTGCATAGTTTTAGCGCTCGTTGCGATCTTAACCACGATGTTCGTTTCTTTTATCGTTTTAATGGCTAGATTTACAAACGATAGTGAATACAAGCAAGAGTTTATGAAAGACTCGGCGGTTTTGAAAAGAGAGTTTTGCGGTTGGGCTGAAAGGCAAAGCGGTGAAACTTTTTCCGTTAGCGAAAACGGAGTTTTAACCGTTGACGGTGTTCAAGTTGTTTTTAGCGACGGAACGCTAACGCTTGACGGAGAGACTTCGATTGAAGATTTAGATACCGTTTCAAGCGTATTCTTTGAAGAGAATGGCAGTTTGATAAAGTGTAGCGTTCACGGTGAAGACGTGGCGACTACTTTCGTTATATATTTGCGAACTGCAACGATAGAAGGGGGCGCAAATGAGTAAAAAACGCGGATTTTCTATCGTAGAAGTGGTTATTGCGCTAACCGTTATGGTAATAGTTACGTTTGCGTCGCTTTCGGTGGTGTCGTCGTCTATTGCAAAAAGGGTTGGAACTGCTAACGAAACTAAGGCGCAACAGTTTGCAAGTGACGTTTTAGAGAGTTTTAAAGCGTCGAGCGATTTACAAGAGTTTAAGCAAAACGTTTACTTTTCGCTTGGCGAAAGCGAAGAAGAAAACGGCTGGAACGACTGGAAACTTGATATTGAAAACGAAAGTATAGGTTTTTACACCTACGAAAAGGAAGGAGTTTTCAAGGCAAAGGTAAGGATAGACGGTGGCGCTCGTTCTAAAATTACGGTAGTGGTAATGAAATCAAAGGTAAGTTTTACCGATTTTTATAGCGTAATAAAAATCGACCCTGAGACCAACGTTATCACCTTAAATGAAGATGAAGATAATCTCATTATCTCGTTCACTTACGAAAAGGGGGGAGCGTAATGAGTTTTAAAAAGATATTTAAAAGCAAAAAGGGCATTGCCATTGAAACGGCGATACTCGCGCTGGTAATAGCGTTCTCGCTGTGCTTTTTGGTAATGAGTTTAACGGTTATTGGGCATCATCAATCTCGAATAGAAAACACCCTTATTTTAAGGGACGTTGAACTCGACCAGATAGGCGAAGATTTTATAAGTAGCGTAAAAAACGACGTTGAGTTTGACGTAAACGCTTATCAAGATAGAAGTCTTTACTGCGTTGTGGACGGGACGAGCTTAGTCGTAAGTTACGATGTTGAGGGTAGCTCAGTTGCGCTCGAAATCGAAGTTGAAAAGGACGCTTACGGCAATATAAATATTAAAAAGTGGCAAAAGAAAGTGCTATAAACACGGAGAAGATATATGGCAAAATTAAATTATTTAACTACGATAGCAATAGATACCGACCGTTCCGTTATCCATTTTTATTCCATGACGGGAAACGACAGAAGTACTATCGTTCATCAAGTAAAGAGTTATAGGGGCGCGCATTTCGACGTGGAGTTTTTTGAAACGTTTAAGTTGGCGGTGAAAGAATACGCTATGGAAACGCCGTCGGAGTCCATTAGAAAGGTAACGGTAGTTTTACCCGATAGCGCCGTACTTTTAGACGCGATTAAAGTTCCCACAATGAAGGGAAGTATTCAAACGAAAAAAGCGCTTAACGTAACGCTTGGCAACCTTTACAAGAACTTTGCCGACCTTAGAACTTTATCGTACGTTGCCGATCAAAACAAGCAGTACTCAACTTTCGTGGTAACCGCGGTGAAAAAGCACATTATATCTTCGATATACGCGGTGTGTGCGGAAAACAAACTTTACGTTGATACTTTGACGTTTGCGTCGTGTTCAACCATCAGCGGTGCACTTTCGTTACACTCTAAGATTAAAAACGACAGTTATTTGTTCTTAGACGTAAAAGAACACTCTTCAAAGTTTATCTTCGTCGTTGGCGGAAAGACGGTGGGCTCGTACCCCCTTCCGTTCGGCTTGGACCTTTTAAACTCTGAAAAAGTTATCCAAGAAGATATGCTCTTTAACCACTCGTATGCTGAACTTTTCGTAATAAATGCGAGAGAAAGGGCTAAGTCTAAAAAGTTAACGATGATGGGTTTAGACGCGGAAGAGGCAGAATCCGTTTTCGACGTGGATGAAGACGATGAAGATTTTGAAATTGACGAAACGCCGACGGAAGTCGTTGAACTTCAACCGCAAGGAAAGGTTTACACTAGAAAAACGCCCCGCAAACTTCCAAAGTTTATGCAAAGAGAAATTCCTGAAACTAAGGAAGACGTTCAAAACGAAAACTTTAGAACGTTTATTAAGTGGGCGCTCAGTTTGATAAAGGACAACGATAAGTTAGTTGCACTCGGCGAGCCCTCGTGCGTTTTAGTAAACGTACCGAAAGACTTAGAGTTTTTAATCGACAAGGCAAACGAAGACGTTGAGGAAAACGGAATTCGCTTCGCCCGCCTTTTAACCGATGAAGAAAACGCGGAAATCACTTTAAACCTTGAACTCTTCGGTGGTTTATTCACGAAAACGGTTAATCAAAACGGAAAGCTTTAATTATGGATTTAGAAGTTTATTTTAAAATCGTAACTTACGTGCTTGCGATAGTGGTTGGTCTATGCATAGGCAGTTTTTTAAACGTGGTTATATATAGGCTGCCTAACAATATGAGTTTGGCAAAACCGTCGTCGCATTGCCCAAAGTGTAATTACGTGTTAAAATGGTATGATAACATACCGGTTTTATCTTATTTAATACTTGGCGGAAAGTGCAGAAGTTGCAAGGAGAAAATTTCATTTAGATATACGTTCGTTGAACTGATAACCGCCTTATTGTTCGGTTTATCGGTGTTTACGTTCTGGGAGACGAGCATACCGCTCGCGCTTATTTATATGGCGGTTTCGGCGGTCTTCGTATGTATTTTCTTTATCGACCTTGAACATAAAATTATATTCGACCGCTTTCAAATAATGCTGTTAATATTAGCCGTAGCGTCTATATTTTTCGATTCGTACGGCTGGCTCTCTCACGTTTTAGGTGGGGTTATAGGCTTTACAGTATTTTTCCTAGTGGCGTTTATATTTGAAAAGGGCTTTAAAAAGGAAGGGCTTGGCGGAGGCGACGTAAAACTCGTTGGCGTGGTCGGGCTACTTATCGGCTGGGAAAGGTTGCTTTTATCTATGCTTGCGTCAACTATTCCAGCAGTTATTATTTTGCTTATTTTAAGCGCAAAAAATAGTGGCGCAGCGGAAGAGGAAAAGCAGTTTCCCTTTGCACCGTTTTTGGTGTTTGGATTTTTAGTGGCTATCTTTTTTGGAACGCCGATTATTAACTGGTATTTGAACTTACTTGGTTTTTAACTAAAATAGGAGTAAAACTATGCCTACTTATAAATACGTAGCGGTAAATTTACAAAAAAAGAAATATAAAGGTTTGTTTATCGCCGACGACGAGCGCGACCTTGCCGTTCAATTGACTAAGCAAAACTTATACTTAGTTTCGGCAAAGGTTTACAAAAGCGGAACGCCGTCGTCCTTTTTCACGCTTGGCACGGGCAAAGTAAAACTTGGCGAACTAACCACTTTTTGCCGTCAGTTTTCAATAATGTTAACTTCGGGCTTTACGCTAGTGGGTTGTCTTGAAAGTTTAAAACAACAGCCTTACACCAACTATTTCAAGTCGATTTTAAGAGTTGTTTGCGAAGACGTTAAGAGTGGCGCTATGCTCTCGGAGGCTATTGACAAGCACAAGAAAGTTTTCCCTGACTTTTTTAGAAGCATGGTGCACGTTGGTGAGGCGAGCGGTAAGCTCGACAACGTTTTCACTTCGCTTGCAGACTATTACGAGTCGGACGCCGCTATCAAGAAAAAGGTTAAAAGTGCGCTCGCTTATCCTATGATGCTCGCGCTTATGACGGTTGCGATAGTCGTGCTTATGCTCGCGTTCGTTATCCCCACGTTTAAAGACACGCTTACAACGTTAGAAGTCGAACCCACCGGAATTACCGCCACCGTATATAAGATTTCCGATTACATTTTGGAAAAGTGGCAAGTTATAGTACTTATCGTAATAGTGGTTGCGCTACTCTTGTTTATGTTTGCAAAAACTAAGAAAGGAAAGAAGTTTTTCGACGTTGTAAAGGTAAAAGCACCCTTTATAGGAAAAGTTCAAATCAATCTCGTAACGGCGCGTTTTGCTCGTGGCTTTTGCTTGCTTTTAGAAAGCGGTATGGACCTTGCCACCGCGCTCGACACTATATCCATTATTTTAGGAAATACCTATATCGAAAAGAGATTTAACGAGGCGGCGGACGACGTTAGAAACGGCGTATCTTTAACCGTTGCGTTTGAAAGGCAAAAAATATTCCCGCAAATGCTTATACAAATGATATCGGTAGGCGAGAAGACGGCTTCGCTTGAAGACGTGTTAAGGCGCTCTTGCGTTTTCTTCGACGAGCAAGTTGAGTCGACGCTTAAATCGGTAACGTCAAAAATACAACCCACAATGCTTATAATACTCGGCGCGTTAGTAGGCGTTTTATTCATAGCCGTTTACTCGCCGATGCTCAATATTATGAACGGTCTTAGATACTAATCTATTTTGCACGAACCTTTTACAAGGAGTTTCAAATGAATTTAAATAAGGAACTTTTACAATTTTATATCTACAAAAAAGTAATCAAGAAAAAGCAGGAACAGCAAATACTTGAAGACTGTAAAAAATTAGGCGTATCAGTCAAAGAGTATATGTCCACGAAAGGCTACGTTACCGAAGACCGTGACGCTACGGTTTTAGGTGAGTTTTACTGTCTTCCGTCCGCCGAGATAGATTTACTTGATATCAGCAAGCCCTTGTTCGATTTATTTACCTTTGAATTTATGAAGAGGTACAAGGTTATCCCGATAAGTTTGAACCCAGACGGAAAACTTTTAATCGCTACTGGTAGACCGCTTGACTGCAGTGCGAGGTCGGCAATATCAACGCAACTTCAATACCCGATGGACTTCGTGCTCGTTCCACCTGCGCAAATCGATAGGTATATCGATTCTATAAAGGCGGTTATATCAACTTCCGCCGCGCTTGACGACTTAAACACCGAAGGCAACGCAAAACTCTTCTCGGATAAAAACGGCGACGGGGAAGACGTTATTGAAATAGACGTCGTTAACAACCCGTCCGTTCGCTTGGTCGACTCTATCATAAACGAAGCAATTCCGTATAGAGCGAGCGATATTCACATCGAGCCGTTTGAAAAATCGGTAAAAGTGCGCTACCGTATCGACGGCGACTTGCAAGAACGTGCGGAATTCCCGATAAACTCGTACTCGGCAATATGCGCCCGTATTAAAATTATGGCTGGGCTTGACATTGCCGAGCGCAGAATCCCGCAAGACGGACGTATCAACTTAGTAGTAGGCGGTAGGGAATACGACTTCCGTGTTTCCACGCTACCGTCAATATTCGGCGAAAAGTTCGTTATCCGTATTCTCGACAAAACGTCCTTCCGCTTTACGAGAGAAGATTTAGGTTTTAACGATAGAGAAAACGTTTTAATCGACAAGATGCTCGCAAAGCCCCACGGCATTATTTTGCTTACCGGACCTACCGGTTGCGGTAAATCAACCACGCTATACTCCTTCTTAAAAGAAATCAACGATGAAAAAATCAATATCGTTACGGTAGAAGACCCTGTCGAATACCTTATGGAAGGCGTTACTCAAACGCAGGTTAACCCAAAGGCGAATATGACTTTCTCAACGGCGCTCCGCTCCATCTTGCGTCAAGACCCCGACGTTATAATGATAGGTGAAATGCGTGACGAAGAAACGGTTGACATAGCCGTTCGTGCGGCGATAACCGGCCACCTGGTATTTAGTACGCTCCACACTAACGACGCGCCTGGCGCGATAACGCGTCTAGAAGATATGGGCGTTCCCGACTATCTCGTTTCGGACGCAATCGTCGGCGTAATTGCACAAAGACTCGTTAAGCGTTTATGCCCTGAATGCAAAAAGAAGGGTAAAACCACGGCTAAGGAAATGGAAATCTTAGGCATTGACGAGCCGATAAATATTTATCGTCCACAAGGTTGTCAGTACTGCAACGGAACGGGTTACAAGGGTAGAACGGCAGTACACGAGATTATGTATATGGGCGAAGAGATGAGAAACGCGGTGGTAACCGAGAAAAACTATGAAAAGTTGCGTGAAATTGCTAAACAGCACGGCATGGTAACTCTTTGGGGTTCGTGCAGAAGTTTAGTATTAAAAGGCGTAACGAGTATTCAAGAACTTATGGTACTCAACGTTGAGTAATAGTTGATTCAATATTCATCAACCAAAGATAAAGCGGTGCGAAAAGCACCGCTTTTTAAGTTATATGCAAATTTTCGATTTGCGTTATATGTTGCTTACGCAACGTTATATGCCCTTTGGGCGTTATATGCTCGCAAGCGAGCGTTATGGAATATTTTATATATGAAATTTTGTCCGCAACGCAATGCATAGCATTGCATATAACGGCGAAGCCATCTAACGCGACCTTGATCGCACCTAACGCAAAACACCGTTTTGCATATAACTCAATCTTTTACTCTTCCTATGGTAACGTTGTCAACTTTTCTATCCCTAAGCACTTTTTCGGGGTGGGGAGCGTCTTCGTAGCGCAAGTCCTCGCCGTTTTTCTTTATATAAAGGTCGATAACTTTATGGCTGGGCGCACCAAGTGGGTTTCTCACCACCGACTTTTGATACTGCTCGAAAGTGTTGTTTCGTTTAAGGTCGTTAACGTTTATATAGTTTTCCTTTTGAGAAGTGAGGCGTATTCCCTTTAAAACGTCGCGAACGTACTCTTTGTTTCCGCTAAAACGCAAAAGTTCGGGATAGTCGAGTTCAATTAAAACTTCTGCGTAGTGTTTGCCCTCGTATTTGTAGAGTAGTTCGGCTATCTTTTTAAGGTGAATAAGTTCGTCGCGATAATGTTCTTCCCAAACGGACTTTAAATACTTATCCGTCTCGTCCATATAGCAAGAATAATATAGATAGCACTCGGTGTATTCGTGCATAAGCGCGCATTCAAGCCAAGTAGAATTTGGGTCTTTCAAACTCTCGTAGCCGGAAACGTGTTGTTCCTCTATCATTGCAATTTCCGCATACATTTTTCTTCCCTTGTCGTTTTTGTAGAACGCGCCCACGTTCATATAGTAGTTCATAGTTTGCTGTTCCGCCGCCGTTATGATGTTAACGTTGAGTTTAGTTAAAGGGTCGGCAAGGATAAAGTTTACGGGCTTTCTTATATCGTCAAAGGGGTGGCGGTGTTCGGCAACGGTAGGTCTACCGGGCATAATTTCGGTATAAGTGCCGATAAGGTTTTTAAAGTTTTCCTTTTCGTCGTACGCCAAAAGGTCGGTAAAGCGATAAAGGTGGTCAAAGTCTTCAAGAAGGGCAAAGTCAAGTTGGTTTTTAACGGTAAAATCTTTCTCGCGCTTTGCTAGTATCGCCGTTAGGTCAATGGCGAGTTGCTCGTACGATAGGGTGGTTTCAAGGATAGTTTCGTTTAAGGGTTTAAGCGAAGAAATGCGCTTTTGTTGTTGCTGTTCACTCCTGCGAATTTCGGCAATTTCTCGGCGCAAATCGTTGTTGGAACAATGCCTTGCAAACTGATGGTAAAACCAGTTGGACTCAAATTCCGTTCCGTTCATAAGAATTACTCTCGTTTTAGAATACGGCTGAGTTTGATACTTGTCGTAACTTTTAAGCGCTAAGTTCGATAGGGAATAGTATTTTACTTTATCGTTAGTTAAATTTTCAAATGGGTTGACTTTATTCATTGTGTTATCTCCTTTTTTAGTGACTCCTTCACACCCTACGACTGATAAGATTACGCTTGAAACACGGCGTAATTCTTTGTTAAAGCCACTTAGCAAGACAAAATAGTATTGCCTGCGGGCTTTGCCTCGCCTTACACCGCGTTTGATTCGTCTTCTTTAATCAGTCGTATATTGTGAAGAAGTCTTTTTTCAATTGTTTCCAAACGGCGAAAATATTATTCAAAAAGGGCGATTTTACACTTTACAAAATTTGAAAATATGTTAAAATATATATGTATAATATTTTAGGAGACGAATATGGACGTAAAAGTAGTACCCGTTGTGGTAATCAACAACATAGAAGAAACAATACCCACTCTCCAAGCGATGTGTGACGGTAATCTTCCCGTAGCCGAAATCACTTTTAGAACGGCTTGCGCTGAAGACGCGATTAAACTCGGCGTTAAAACTTTCCCCGATATGTACATCGGCGCTGGTACGGTAATAAACCTTGAACAATGCAAAAAAGCAATTAACGCAGGCGCAAAATTCATAGTTTCCCCAGGTCTTTCCGAGGAAGTTGCTCTTTACTGTAAAGAAAAGGGCGTAACTTACTACCCCGGTTGCGTTACCCCCACCGAAATTATGAAGGCTATCGACCTTGGCATTGAAGTTGTTAAATTCTTCCCTGCAAACGTTTACGGTGGTCTTAAAGCAATCAAGGCTTTAGCAGGTCCGTTTAGGCAAATTAAGTTCTTGCCAACCGGTGGCGTAACTCTTGAAAACTTAAAAGAGTTTTTAGAATACGATAAGATTTTTGCCGTTGGCGGAAGCTGGATGATGAAAGGCGATATCAAGGCTAACTGCCTTGCAATTGATAAAGTTATTAAAGGAGAATAAAAATGGCTAAAGTTGTAACTTTTGGCGAACTTATGTTAAGGCTTGCCCCCGAAGGCTATTATAGATTTTTACAGGCTGAAAAGTACCTTGCTACTTTCGGCGGTGCAGAAGCAAACGTAGCAGTATCCCTTGCAAACTATGGGGTTGACGTTGCGTTCTGTTCAAAACTTCCCGAACACGAAATCGGTCAATCGGTTGTAAACTCTCTTAGAAAGTTTGGCGTTGATTGTTCTAAAATCGTTCGCGGTGGCGATAGAGTAGGTATTTATTACTGTGAAAAGGGCGCGTCGCAAAGACCTAGTAAGGTTATTTACGACAGAGCAAATTCCGCTATCGCGTTAGCAAAGCCGGAAGACTTTGACTGGGATAAAATTTTTGAAGGAACTGAGTGGTTCCACTTTACCGGTATAACACCCGCTCTTTCCGACGGTATGGCTGAAATTACCTTAACCGCACTCAAAGAAGCAAAGAAGAGAGGCATCACCGTTTCAACCGACCTTAACTACCGTAAAAAATTATGGTCTAAGGAAAAGGCTGGCAAGGTTATGAACGAGCTTTGCCCCTACGTTGATTACTGCATCGCTAACGAAGAAGATGCGAAAGACGTTTTCGGTATCGAAGCAGATAACACCGACATCACTAGTGGTAAACTCAACCGCGAAGGTTACATCTCAGTTGCTAAAAAACTCACCGATAGGTTTAATTTCAAGGGCGTTGCAATAACTTTAAGAGAAAGTTTATCCGCAAACGACAATAACTGGTCGGCTATGCTTTACACTGGTGGCGAAGCGTATTTCAGCAAAAAGTACGCCGTTCACATCGTTGACCGCGTTGGCGGTGGCGACAGTTTCGGCGGTGGCTTAATTTACTCTTTACTCAATGGTTATTCCGCACAAGACACTATCGAGTTTGCAGTTGCTGCAAGTTGCTTAAAGCACTCCATCGAAGGCGATTACAATATGGTATCGGTTGATGAAGTTAAGAAACTTGCCGGTGGTGACGCGTCTGGTCGCGTACAAAGATAATAGGACGAAAAAGCGTGTTTTTTTACACGCTTTTTATTGCTTTATAAACGGCGCACAAGTACGTTAACTGCCGTCAACTCGTGACCGCAATGGCCAAAAGGTCTATTGCGCCCAACGAGATTGTCGTCGAGCCTTCTTGTGCTTGTTTCTAAACCCCTAAAATCCGTTATAAACTTCGCAAATCGGCTATTTAGCCAAAGATTCCGTACAAGGAGTACGCGTACTTTGGCTAGAATAACCGCCTTGCTCGTTTCTAAAGCGATATTATTGATAAAATAAGTAAAAATCACAACGCTACCAAAGGTAGCATATAACTTAACCAAAGGTTGCATATCACGCGAACGACAGTTTGCATATAACTTCCCTAAATACCCCATAATAATAGGACAAGGGGGTAATTATGGAAAACAAAAATAATAATAACGGTTTAGGCGATAAGTTTGACAATCTCGATAAAATTTGTTGGGGGCTTTTTGAGCAAACTGGGCATATAGGTTATTACTTTTTGTACAACAAAGCAAAGGAAAATAGAAAAGAACAATTAAAAAAAGAAAAAGAGTAAGATGGAAATAATTGTCAACGCAATCGTGTTAAAATCGGTTGATTATAAAGATAACGACAAGATTTTAACGCTATATTCTCTTGAAAAGGGAAAAATAACCGCAGGTATAAAGGGCGTGAAAAAATCGGGTGCAAAGTTAAAGTTTGCATCCGAGCCTTTCGCGCTTTGCGAATATGTCCTTGTTGAAAAGATGGGGCGTTATACCGTTACCGGCGCAACGTACATAGACAGTTTTTTCAATCTTAGGTTAGACCTTAAAAAGTATTACTCTTCATCGCTTATTTTAGAGACGATGAACTATCTAACGGGCGAAAACGAGCCCGACCACGAAGTATTCACCTTGGCAGTCAACGCCGTAAAGCATATAAATTATCAGGGAAACGAATTAGTAACGCTCAATTCTTTTCTGCTGAATTTTATAAGTTCTTTGGGTTACGGAATACAATCGCTTTTATGTAACGGTTGCGGTTGTAAAATTGACGGTAGGGTGTTTTTTTCAAGCCGTTTTGCAGAGTTTTATTGCGGAAGTTGTCGGCAAGACGACTGCAAGGAAATAACCCTTGAAACTTACCTTGCACTCTCTCAAATTTTCAATAAGAGTGTAGAGCAGGCGGTAAAGGTTGAAATGCAGACTCAATCGCAAATAAAACTTTTTAAGTTTTTAAACTATTACCTATCTTTCAAAACGGAAACTACGCTTAGGTCGGCAAGCGCGCTCGTTGATTTTTTGTCGTGAGTTTACGATTGTTCGCCGTGCGCGGACAAACTGACAAAATAATTTTTTATGGCGTTCAAATAGTTGCTAAAATCGAGAAAATAATGTATATTATTTAGTGGCTACATTATAAAGAGAAAAATTTTAACGATTTATATATAAGGAGATTTTATGAAATACACTTACTTATTCAGTGAAGGCAACGGCAAAATGCGTAATCTTCTCGGTGGTAAGGGTGCTAACCTTGCGGAAATGACTTGTCTTGGCATGCCAGTTCCCCGCGGTTTCACAATCACTACCGAAGCGTGTACTCAATATTATAAAGACGGCAAGCAGATTAACGACGAGATTACCGCTCAAATTAACGAATACGTAGAAAAACTTGAAGAAATCACCGGCAAGAAGTTCGGCAGTATGGATAACCCCTTACTCGTTTCCGTTCGTTCTGGCGCAAGAGCGTCCATGCCTGGTATGATGGATACTATTTTGAACTTAGGTCTTAACGACGTAGTAGTTGAAAGATTTGCTGAAAAGACTGGTAACCGTCGTTTTGCATACGATAGTTATCGTCGTTTTATTCAAATGTACAGCGACGTAGTTATGGAAGTTGGCAAGAAGTACTTTGAAGAACTCATCGACGAAATGAAGGCTAAAAAGGGCGTAACCTTAGATACCGAACTCGACGCTGACGATCTTAAAGAACTTGCAAATCAATTCAAGGCTGAATACAAAAACAAACTCGGCACGGATTTCCCGTCTGACCCCAAAGAACAACTTATGGGCGCTATCAAAGCGGTATTTAGATCTTGGGACAATCCGCGTGCAATTTATTATAGACGTATGAACGATATCCCTGGTGACTGGGGTACTGCAGTTAACGTTCAAGAAATGGTATTCGGTAACATGGGCGATACGTCTGGTACTGGCGTTGCGTTCTCTCGTAACCCGTCTACTGGTGAAAAGGGTTTATACGGTGAATTCCTTATGAACGCTCAAGGTGAAGACGTTGTTGCTGGTATTAGAACTCCGCAAACCATCGACCAACTTGAACAAACTCAACCTGAAGTTTACGCACAATTCAAGGCTATCGTTGAAAAACTTGAAAAACATTATAGAGACATGCAAGATATGGAATTTACCATTGAAGAAGGTAAACTTTTTATGCTTCAAACTCGTAACGGTAAGAGAACTGCTGCTGCAGCGCTCAAAATCGCTTGCGATTTAATCGACGAAGGTATGATTTCTGAAGAAGAAGCAGTTTGCATGATCGATCCTAAACAACTCGACGCTTTATTGCACCCGCAATTTGAAGCAAAGAAGTTAAAAGAAGCAATCCCCGTAGGTCAAGGCTTAGCAGCATCTCCTGGTGCAGCGTGCGGTAAAATCGTGTTTACTGCTGACGACGCTACCGAGTGGGTTACTCAAAAGGGTGAAAAGGTAATTCTCGTTAGACTTGAAACTTCTCCTGAAGATATCGAAGGTATGCATTATTCCGAAGGTATCTTAACCGTTCGTGGTGGTATGACTTCTCACGCAGCGGTAGTTGCTCGTGGTATGGGTACTTGCTGTGTATCCGGTTGTAGCGACATCGTTATGAACGAAGAAGAAAAGACTTTCTACCTTGGCGGTAAAGTATTCAAGGAAGGCGACGTTATTTCTATCGACGGTTCTACTGGTAAGATTTACGGCGAAGCAATTCCCACTGTTGAAGCAACCGTTTCCGGTTACTTTGGTAGAATTATGGAACTTGCTGACAAATATCGTCGTTTAGAAGTAAGAACTAACGCTGATAACCCAACCGATGCAAGACAAGCAAGACTTTACGGTGCAGAAGGTATCGGTCTTTGCCGTACTGAGCACATGTTCTTCAACCCCGATAGAATTTCTGCAATGCGCGAAATGATCGTATCTAAGACGGTTGAACAAAGAGAAAGAGCACTTGCTAAACTTCTTCCCATGCAACAAGGTGACTTTGAAGAACTTTACGAAGCACTCGAAGGTAATCCCGTTACTATCCGTTTCCTTGATCCGCCGCTTCACGAATTCGTTCCTACTGACGAAGCGGATATCGTAGCACTTGCAAAAGAAATGAAGATGGAAGTTGATGAACTCAAAGCGGTTATCACTTCGCTCCACGAATTCAACCCCATGATGGGTCACCGTGGTTGCCGTTTAGCAGTAACTTATCCTGAAATTGCTAAGATGCAAACTCAAGCGGTTATCCAAGCGGCTATCGCGGTTTCCGACCGTCATCCCGACTGGCACATCGTTCCTGAAATCATGATCCCGCTCGTTGGCGAAATCAAGGAACTTGCGTTCGTTAAACAAGTAGTTTGCGACACTGCTGAAAAGTGTATTGCAACTGCTGGCAAGGCAATTACCTACAGAGTAGGTACTATGATTGAAATTCCTCGTGCAGCGCTCACGGCTGACGAAATTGCGAAAGAAGCAGAGTTCTTCTCGTTCGGTACTAACGACTTAACTCAAATGACTTTCGGCTTCTCTCGTGACGATGCTGGTAAGTTCCTTAACTCTTACTACGACAACAAGATTTACGAAAGCGATCCGTTTGCTCGTTTAGACGTAACCGGCGTTGGTAAACTCGTTGAAATGGCATGCGTTTTAGGTAGACAATCTAGACCTGGCATTAAACTTGGTATCTGTGGTGAACACGGTGGCGATCCTTCTACTATTGAATTCTGCCACAAAGTAGGTTTAACTTACGTGTCTTGCTCGCCGTACAGAGTTCCCATTGCTCGTTTAGCAGCAGCACAAGCAGCGATTAAGTTCAAAGCGTAATTTTATACTTATAATAAAACGACCTTGTAGTTTCAAGGTCGTTTTCTTGCGCCTAAATCGTTACGGGCAAGTTTTTACCTATTATATAAATAAATTTCTTATAATAAATAGAAAAAAGTCTTGATTTTAAGCAGACAAAAAGTTATAATACTTGCAAGGAGATAAAGACTAAAGGAGATTAATTATGATATTAGTAAAACAAACTAATCTTGGCGATTATAATATTGATAATTTAAGAGATAGCATTAAGCAATCTTTGGCGTTTGATAAAAATGCAGATTATAGGGAATGGAAGAAAAAGGTTAGTGATAAATTCTTAGAACTTTGCTGTTTTAGTGAGTTTGAAAAAAATATTTGCCCCTTAAACTTTAAAATCGTTGAACAGTTAGAAAAAGACGGTTACACCGAAACTAAGTTCACCATCGAATCGGAAAAGGGCGTTACAATCCCTTGTTATATCCTTATCCCAACTACTGGCAAGGAAAAATACCCCGTTGCAATCACTATGCAAGGCCATGCGGACGGTTGCCACCTTTCAGTTGGTAGATTTAACAACGAAAAGGACGAAGAGTACGTTAAAACTAGGGGCGACTTTGCTATTCAAGCCGTTAAAAAGGGGTTTATCGCTCTTGCCGTTGAACAACGCGGTATGGGCGAAACTAAACCTTGGGGTGACGGTTACAGGGGAGGAGTTGGCTCGTTGATGTGTTCGTATTCCGCTCAAATAATGTTTATGCTCGGCAAAACTTTAATAGGCGCAAGGTGTTATGACGTTAGTAGGGCGATTGACGCTTTATCGAATTTCAAGCAATGTGACTTAGATAAAATTTTAATAACCGGAAACTCGGGTGGCGGTACTACTTCTTATTACGCTGCGTGCTACGATAAGCGTATAAAAGTTAGCGTTCCGTCTTGCGCGGTTGCAACTTATAAGTACTCTATTTTAAATCAATATCACTGCACTTGTAACTATATCCCTAACGCTTATAAATACTTTGAAATGGCAGACGTTTCTTGTATGTTAGACGGACGTGACCTCATCGTCGTTTCAGGCGAGAAGGATGCGATTTTCCCCATTGAAAGCGCGCGCGAAGCGTTCGCTCAAATTCAAGAAGTTTATAAAAAAGAAAACGCTCTTGATAAGTGCAAAATGGTTGAAACCCCCCAAGGTCACTACTGGTGCAAAGATCTCGTTTGGGATGCTATATTAAGTAACGATGTTGTAAAATCCTGGTTTTAAGCCGTTGTAAACTTCGCAAATCGGCAATTTAGCCAAAGATTCCGTACAAGGAGTACGCGTACTTTGGCTAGAATAACCGCCTTGCTCGTTTCTAACGCCTTAATATAGTTTAAATAAAATTAAAAGAACATCCACAACGCTACCAAAGGTAGCATATAACGGCGTAGCCATATAACTCGCCGATAGGCGAATATGACGCGAACGGTAGTTCGCATATAACGATATCGAAGATATCATAAATCTAAAAGACTTGTAACTTTGCAAGTCTTTTTTATTTGGCAAGTTTTTGAAAATTTGCACAATATCTAAAAAACGTCGTTGACAAGAGTTAAAAGGTATTTTATAATTCTTATACTGAAGAAGTTCGGGACTTTATAACAAAAAAAAGGAGAAGTAACATGAAAAAAACCTATAAATTTGCTAGTATTTTAATTTCGTTGTTGTTGGCTTTTGCCGTATTACCTCTCACGGCTTGCAAAGACGATGAAGTTAGCGAACAAAAGATAATGAACTTATCGTTAAACCCCAAAGTTGAATTTATTTTGGATGAAAACGATAAAGTTATAACGGTAAACGCGCTTAACGAAGAAGGCAACTTAGTTATCTCAGCGGAAGCGTTCGTAAACGTTGAAGGTATGTCTGCGGAAAAAGCGGCTGAACTTTTCGTTAAAGTAACGGAAGAGTCGGGCTTTATTATTGAAGGCTCGCTCGGTGAAAACGCTCTTGAAATTTCTATCACGGGCGATGCTGAAAACGCTCAAAAGTTATACGATTCGGTAAAGGGCGAAGTAACTAACTATCTTTCAACTTTAAATATTGAAATTGACGTAGAAAAGGTAAAAGCGTACACCGAAGCAGAACTTGAAGCGATAGTTGCGGAAGTTTGCTTGTATCTTGACGAAGATGAAATTAAGGCGCTTGATTATCAACAACTTATTTCAGAACTTGAAAAGAGCCGTAAAGAAACTAAGGAATATTACTCTCAAGAACTTAAAAACGCTTATTACGCAATGAAGTCCGTAGCAATGCAAAAGGCTGAACTTAGCGCTATTAAGGAAAACGCGGGCACGATAGTAGCAGGTGCTATTTCTGCAACGGAAGCACTTTACGACACGGCTGTTAACTCGCTTATGGAAGCAAGGCTTGCGCTTATTGACGAGGCTGGTTTATATCAAACCGCGCTCGCTGATTTACGCACTAAGAAAGTAGAGTTCTTAAATTATAGAAAGAGTCTTATCGAGTCTGGAATTGAAATTAGCGACGTTCACCTTGGATATCTTGGCAATCTTGAAACGGCGCTCAACAATGCAGAAGCGACGCTCGTTAACATAGGCGACTCGGCAAGTGCTGCAATAACGACTGCTGAACAAGCGATTAAGTCTGCGTTTGATACCGTTATATCTACCTTAGAAACGCTCGGCGCAAAAGTTTCAACTTACTTAGATGAAATTTCTACCGCTCAAAAGACGGCTATTACCGAATTTACCACCGAATTTGAAACGGCTTACGCATCTGCAATTGCAAAAGCGGAAGCAGACTGGGAAGCAATGTACGGTCAATTAACTGAAGAGACCCCAGAATAAAACTTAATAAATTAAAGGCGGAGAGTTTTCTCCGCCTTTTATACGCAAAAAATTTCACCGTTTAATATCCTTATATAACTTGACAAACGGTTATTTATTATATATAATAAATATAATCTTTAAATCGATACAGAGATATCGGCAAGAGTAAACGTTTAATAGGTAAGCCCTTATTATAGATAAAGGGTGTATTTTAGTGAAACTGTAACCTTGCTCTCTGTAGCAAGGTTTTTTTATGGCGAAAAGTACTTTGATTATGGACGAAACGGCAATCGCAAGAGCGCTTGCTCGCATAACTCACGAACTTATCGAGAGAAACAAGGGCGTTTCAAACGTGTGTTTACTCGGCGTTAAAACGCGAGGCGTTCCGCTTGCCCAAAAACTTTACGAAAACATCTTAAAGTTTGAGGGCGTTGAAGTTCCAGTTGGATATCTCGATATAACTCTTCATCGTGACGACCTTTCCGAAAAGCAAAAGACGGTATCCGCGGGAGATTGCAAGTTCCCTTGCGATATCCGTGATAAAACGGTTATCATCGTTGACGACGTTATGTATACTGGTAGAACTGCTCGCGCTGCGATTGAAGCAACTTTTTCTTACGCTCGCCCCAAAGAACTTCAACTTGCAGTACTCATTGACCGCGGGCATAGAGAACTTCCTATTCGCCCCGATTACGTTGGTAAAAACGTTCCCACGTCAAAGAGTGAAAGCGTTGCCGTTTGCATAAGCGAACTAGACGGCGAAACTGCAGTTTACATCAAGGAATAATAAAATGTTAAAAGCAAATATTATCGCCCCAGAAAATTTGAAAGGGGATATTAAAAACAGTTTAATAAATGACTTTTCCTTATATAATAAAGAAAACTTAACGGCGTTTCCGTCTTTTTGCGACGTGCACGTTCATTTAAGAGAGCCGGGGTTTTCGTATAAGGAAACGATAGAGACTGGAACTTTATCGGGCGCGCGCGGTGGATTTACTTCGGTACTTTCAATGCCCAACCTAAACCCAGTTCCAGACAGCGTTGAAAATATTAAACTTCAACTAGACATTATTGAAAAAACAGCGAAGATTAACGTTTATCCGTACGCGTCTATAACAATAGGCGAAAAGGGGGAAACGCTAGTAGATATAAACGCGTTATCGAGTTTAGCAGTTGCTTTTTCAGACGACGGCCGTGGCGTTCAAGATGATAAGATGATGGAAAACGCTATGCTACTTGCAAAAGCAAACGGCAAAAAGATAGTTGCGCATTGCGAAGTAAACTCACTACTTAACGGCGGGTATATTCACGACGGCGAGTACGCTAAGAAAAACGGACATAGGGGAATATGCTCGGAAAGTGAGTACGCCCAAGTTGCAAGGGACTTAGAATTAGTTGCAAAGACTGGTGTTTCCTATCACGTTTGCCATATATCGACGAAAGAGAGCGTTTCCATTATTCGTCAAGCGAAAAAGAGTGGGCTTGACGTTAGTTGTGAAACTGGCCCGCATTACTTAATTTTAAGCGATAAAGACTTAAAGGAAGAAGGTAGGTTTAAAATGAACCCACCCCTTCGCTCGGAAGAAGATAAAAACGCGCTTATCGAAGGCATAGTTGACGGAACTATCGAAATGATAGCGACCGACCACGCACCGCACAGCGCGGAAGAAAAGTCAAGGGGCTTAGAAAAGAGCGCGTTTGGAGTGGTTGGGCTTGAAACTTCCTTCTCAGCGTGCTACACGCACCTTGTTAAAACTGGAATAATAACGCTAGAAAAACTAGTAGAACTTATGGCGATAAATCCAAGGAAGAGATTTAACTTGCCGTTTGAGAACGCGTTCACGGTGTTTGACTTAAACGAAAGTTACGTGGTTAACCCGAAAGAGTTTCTTTCAATGGGAAAGGCAACGCCGTTTGAAAATATGAAATTTTACGGAACTTGTTATCTTACCGCATTAAACGGTAAAGCCGTATACGAAAAATAAGGAGAAAATTATGGCAAAGAGAAAAGACTTAAAAAAGATACTCATCATAGGCTCGGGCCCGATTATTATCGGACAAGCAGCGGAATTTGACTACGCTGGTACTCAAGCGTGCCTTGCTTTAAGAGAAGAAGGCTACGAAGTTGTGCTCGTTAACTCTAACCCCGCAACGATTATGACCGACACTACTATTGCCGACAAGGTTTATATGGAACCTTTAACGCTTGAATACGTTGCAAGAATTCTTCGTTACGAACGTCCCGACGCAATACTTCCGGGCATCGGCGGTCAAACTGGGTTAAACCTTGCTATGCAACTTGAAAAGAAAGGTATACTTAAAGAGTGTGGAGTAGAACTTCTCGGCACGTCTTCTGAAAGTATCGAAAGGGCGGAAGATAGAGAACTTTTCAAAGAACTTTGCCAGTCTATCGGCGAGCCGACTATTCCGTCGGAAATAACTTATTCTATTGAAGAAGCAAAAGAAGCGGCAATGAAAATAGGTTATCCGGTAGTTTTACGCCCCGCGTTTACCTTAGGCGGAACTGGCGGTGGTTTTGCAAATAACGAAGAAGAACTTATCGAAATCGGTCTTAACGCGTTTAAACTTTCCCCAGTACACCAAGTTCTTATCGAAAAGAGCGTAAAGGGTTATAAGGAAATCGAGTTTGAAGTTATGCGTGACTCGACTGGTAAGGCAATCACCATTTGCGGTATGGAAAACATCGACCCAGTTGGCGTTCACACCGGTGACTCTTGCGTAGTTGCGCCCATCATGACTCTTTCTAAAGAAGATGAAAAGATGCTCAACGACTCCGCTATTAAACTCATTAAAGAACTCAAAATCGAAGGTGGTTGTAACGTTCAGTTCGCACTCAACCCAAAAACTAGCGAATACTATCTCATCGAAGTAAACCCGAGAGTTTCGCGTTCTTCGGCGCTCGCGTCTAAGGCGTCGGGTTACCCGATAGCGAGAGTAACTGCTAAAATTGCGGTTGGAATGTCGCTTGAAGAAATAAAAATAGCAAACACCAACGCGTCGTTCGAGCCAAGGCTTGACTACGTTATAGCAAAGTTACCGCGTTTCCCGTTCGATAAGTTTGCAAGCGCAAGCAACAAACTCGGCACGCAAATGAAAGCGACCGGCGAAGTTATGGGCATCGGTTCAAATCTTGAAGAAGCGCTTTTAAAAGGCGTTCGTTCACTTGAAATCGGCGCAAACCACATCTATCACTCTAAGTTTGACAATATGAGCGTTGAAGAACTTCTCGATTACATCAAAGAGTTCCGCTCGGACAACATCTTTGCCATTGCCGAACTTATCTATCACGGCGTTTCCATTGAAAAGATTCACGAAATCACTATGATTACGCCTTTCTTCCTTCAAGCGTTTAAAAACATTATCGATATGGAAGAAACTTTAAGAGTTAACAAAGATAAAGAAACTCTTATTTCCGCAAAGAAGATGGGCTTTAGCGACAAGTATATCGCAAGGCTTTGGAACTGCACGGAAATGGACGTTTACAATATGCGCAAGCAAAATAATATCTTCCCGGTATTTAAAATGGTTGATACTTGCCACACTAACGCGTATATTCCGTATTTCTACTCGTCCTACACGGGCGAAAACGCTTCGCGCTTAACGAATAAAAAGAAAATTATCGTTTTAGGTGCAGGTCCTATCCGTATCGGTCAAGGCGTTGAGTTCGACTATTCGACCGTTCACGCCGTAATGACGATTAAAAAAGCGGGCTATGAGGCGATTATCATCAACAACAACCCCGAAACCGTTTCTACCGACTACACGACTGCCGATAAACTTTACTTTGAACCCTTAACGCCGGAAGACGTTATGAACATCGTTGAGTTTGAAAAGCCCGAAGGCGTTGTGGCGTCGCTCGGTGGTCAAACTGCAATCAACCTTGCTCAGCCGTTATTTGATAGGGGTGTAAAGATTATAGGAACGGACTGTGCCGCTATCGATAGGGCGGAAGACAGAAACGCGTTTGAAAATCTTTTAAACGAACTCAATATTCCAAGGGCAAAGGGTAAAGCTGTAACTAAGATTGAAGACGGTATCGCGGCTGCAAAGGAAATAGGATACCCCGTACTCGTTCGCCCGAGTTTCGTTTTAGGCGGACGTGCAATGCAAATCGTTGCCGACGAAGCGCAACTTATACACTACCTTAAAACCGCCGTTGAAATCGACGAAGACAAACCCGTTTTAGTAGATAAATATATTCAAGGTAAAGAAGTTGAAATCGACGCTATTTGCGACGGTGTTGACGTATTCGTTCCCGGCATTATGGAACTCGTTGAAAGAACTGGTATTCACAGCGGTGACAGTATCAGCGTTTACCCAACTTTCAGTATATCCGATAAAGTTAAGGGCGTTATCCTTCAATACGCAAAGCAATTAGGTTTGGGCATCGGCATCAAGGGTTTATACAATATTCAGTTTATCGTTGACGAGAAAGACGACGTTTATATTATCGAAGTTAACCCGCGTTCTTCAAGAACCGTTCCCTTCCTTTCAAAAGCGACTGGTTACTCGCTTGCGGACATTGCAACGGAAGTAATAATGGGTAAAACTTTAAAAGAACAGGGTATATTTACTATGTATCCCGATGAGAAAAAGCGTTGGTACGTTAAAGTTCCAGTATTCTCGTTCAATAAACTTAGGGGTTTAGACGCGTACCTTTCACCCGAAATGAAATCGACCGGCGAAGCGATAGGTTACGACGATAAGTTCTATAGAGCACTTTACAAGGCGTTACAAGCGTCGGGCATGAGCGTTCAAAACTACGGAACGGTGCTCGTTACCGTAGCCGATAAAGATAAGCCCGAAGCGTTACCGCTCGTTAAGAGATTTTATAATCTTGGCTTTAACATTATGGCTACTAAGGGAACTGCTAAATTCCTTAAAGAAAACAGCATTAAAACGCGTGCGATTGGCAAACTTTCGGAAGGTTGCGACGAAATCTTAGATAGAATTCACGAAGGCGTTATAAGTTACGTAATAAACACGAAAGACGTTGCGTCCAACGGTCAAAACACCGACGGTGCTGAAATTAGGCGTGCCGCAACTGAAAACAACGTAACGATATTTACCGCGCTCGACACCGTTAAAGTTTTACTCGACGTTTTAGAAGAAATTACCTTTACGGTATCAACGATAGATAGTTAATTATGAAACAAGTTAATTTTGAAATTATAAAAAACGAACACCTTAATCCGTTGATTATGAAAATGGTTTTAAAAGGTGACGTTAGCGGAATTAAGGCAGGGCAGTTCGTAAATATTAAAATCGACGGGCTGTACCTTCGCCGCCCCATATCCGTTTGTGAAATTGACGGAGACCTTTTAACGATAATTTACAAAATCGTTGGAAAGGGCACGGAAGTTATGAGCGAAATGAAAGCGGGAAAGGTGTTAGACCTTCTCACTTGCCTTGGCAACGGCTACGACCTTTCTCTTTCAGGGGATAAGCCCTTGCTCGTTGGCGGTGGCGTTGGCGTTCCGCCGATGTACGAACTTTGCAAAGAACTAATAAGCGCTGGCAAAAAAGTTTCCGTCGTTTTAGGATTTAATACGAAAAGTGAAATCTTTTACGAAGAAGAGTTCAAGCGTTTAGGCGCAGAAGTTTTCGTAACGACGGTTGACGGTAGTTACGGCGTAAAAGGTTTCGTAACCGACGCTATGAAAGAACTTGACTATTCGTATTTTTACACTTGCGGTCCAGAACCTATGCTAAAAGCGGTACATAAAGAAAGTAAAACGGACGGAGAGATGAGTTTTGAAGAGAGAATGGGCTGTGGCTTTGGTGCGTGCATGGGTTGTTCGTGCAAAACGCTAACTGGAAACAAGCGTATTTGTAAAGAAGGCCCCGTTCTTAAAAAGGGGGAAATCTTATGGTAAACACTAAGGTTAATTTGCTCGGCATTGAACTTGATAACCCGGTTATCCCTGCAAGCGGAACGTTTGGTTACGGTTACGAGTTTAGTGAACTTTACGATATAAATATGCTTGGAACGTTTTCGTTTAAGGGAACGACGAAAGACGCAAGGTTTGGCAACCCCACGCCTAGAATTGCCGAGTGCACGGCAGGTATGATAAACGCGGTAGGGCTTCAAAACCCCGGCGTTGAAAAGGTAATAAAGGAAGAACTTCCGCGTCTTAAAAAATGCTTTAACAAAAAAGTTATGGCAAACGTGAGCGGATTTTCAGTTGAAGATTACGCATACACTTGCGCCCTTTTAGATAAGGAAGAGCAAGTCGGTTGGCTTGAAGTAAACGTAAGTTGCCCGAACGTCCACGGTGGTGGTATGAGTTTCGGTACTCAACCCGAGGCTGCTGCGGAAGTTACGAAAGCAGTTAAAAAAGTTACTAATAAGCCGATTATCATTAAACTTTCGCCAAACGTAACGGATATCGTTTCCATTGCAAAGGCGTGTGAAGACGCGGGCGCGGACGGTATCAGTTTGATAAACACTTTGCTCGGTATGAGAATTGACCTTAACCGCAAAAAGCCTATAATTAAAAACGTTATGGGCGGTTTTTCGGGAAGTGCGATTTTCCCCGTTGCGCTTAGAATGGTTTATCAAGTGGCTAGCGCCGTTAAAATTCCAGTAGTTGGAATGGGTGGCGTTTCTTCTGCGGAAGACGTGATAGAAATGATGCTCGCCGGTGCAACCGCGGTTGAAGTGGGCGCGCAAAACTTAATTAATCCTTACGCTTGTCGCGATATAATCTTAGACTTGCCAAGGGTTATGGAAAAATACAAAATCAATTCGCTCAGCGAAATTATAGGAGGAGCAAGAGTATGAACAAAGACGTAATTATTGCGCTTGACTTTGACGGAAAGGAAAAAGTTTTCGAGTTTTTAGATAAGTTTCAAGACTGCAAGCCGTTCGTTAAAATCGGTATGGAACTTTATTATTCAGCAGGCCCTGAAATCGTAAGGGAAATTAAAAAGCGCGGTCACAAAATCTTTTTAGACCTTAAACTTCACGATATCCCCAACACCGTTAAAAAGTCGATGAAGGTTTTATCCGAACTCGACGTTGATATGACTAACCTTCACGCTAGCGGAACTATCAATATGATGAAAGGCGCGCTCGAAGGCTTGACTAGGGCGGACGGTACTAGACCACTTCTTATAGCAGTTACTCAACTCACGTCAACCGACCAAGAGAGTATGGAAAACGACCTTTTAATCAAAGAGCCTATCGATAAAGTAGTTATGCATTACGCAAACAACGCTAAAATCGCAGGGCTTGACGGAGTTGTTTGTTCCCCCCTTGAAGCAGGTAAAGTCCACGGCGTTTGCGGGGATAAGTTTTTAACCGTTACCCCCGGCGTTAGACTTGCTGGCGACGCGGTTGGCGACCAAAAGAGAGTGACCACCCCCGCAGTTGCTAGAGAACTCGGCTCGGACTACATCGTAGTTGGAAGATCAATTACTGGTGCTGAAGACCCAGTAAAAGCGTATAAACAATGCGTTAAAGAATTTTTAGGAGAGTAATTAACTATGACTAAATTACAAGAACTTATTGCAAAGGATTTATTATCGATAAAGGCGGTATTTTTCCGCCCCGAAGAACCGTTCACTTGGGCTAGCGGTATCAAAAGCCCGGTGTATTGCGACAACCGTTTAACGCTAACTTCCGTAAAAGTTAGAACGGACGTTGAAAACGGCTTAGCAACCTTAATTAAAGAAAATTATCCCGATGCTGAAGTGTTGATGGGAACTTCCACCGCAGGTATTGCTCACGCAGCGATAACCGCTCACATTTTAGATATGCCTATGGGTTACGTTCGCTCGGGCGCAAAGGACCACGGCAGACAAAACCAAATCGAAGGCAAACTTGAAAAAGGTCAAAAGGTAGTAGTCGTTGAAGACCTTATCTCGACTGGCGGTTCTTGCATTGAAGTAGTTAACGTTTTAAGAGAAGCGGGCGCTGAAGTTTTAGGTATCGTATCAATTTTTACTTACGGTATGAAAAAGGGCTTAGTAAGGCTTGAAGAAGCAAACGTTAAAAACGTTTCCTTAACGAACTTTGACGTTATCGCCGAAGTTGCCGCAAAGGAAAACTACATCAAAGAAGAAGACGTTGCTCGTTTAATTGCGTTTAGGAATAACCCCTCCGATGAATCTTGGATTAAAGATTAAGATAAGGATAATACCATAAACAGTTATATGAATTACTTTGTAATGCGTTATATGTTGCTGACGCAACGTTATATTCACTTCGTGAGTTATATGCAAAACTTTGTTTTGCGCTTAGGATAATTTCTATATAGAATAAAATCCACAGCGCTACCGCAGGTAGCATATAACGGTGCAAGCCATATAACGCGAGGTTACGAGCATATAACGATATCGAAGATATCATAAAACTAAAGATCGGACTGAAATTAACAGGTGAAATTATGAGAAGTGTTATTGATATTTTAGATTTATCCGTTCAAGAAGTTGACGAACTCATTGCAACGGCAAAAGATATTTTAAAGAACCCAAAAAAATACTCTAAAAAATGCAAGGGCAAACTTTTAGCAACCTTGTTTTTCGAGCCGTCAACTAGAACTAGGCTTAGTTTTGAAACGGCTATGCTTAGACTTGGCGGTCAAGTAATTAGCGTTTCGTCGGCGTCGAGTTCGTCGGCTAGCAAGGGCGAAAGCGTTTCGGATACTGCAAAAGTTATAAGTAATTACGCGGATATCATCGCAATGCGCCACTTTAAAGAAGGTGCACCTCTCGTTGCGAGCGAAGCAGGGCGCATTCCAGTTATCAACGCGGGCGACGGTGGGCATTGCCACCCAACTCAAACGCTTGCCGACCTTTTAACTATCAGTCGCCATAGGGGAAGCCTTAATAATTTCACAATCGGCTTTTGCGGTGACTTAAAGTACGGAAGAACCGTTCACTCACTCATAAACGCTCTTTCTAGATACACGGGCGTTAAGGTGGTTTTAATCTCGCCAGATGAGTTGAAACTCCCTGAGTATATGAAGTCGGGAGTGCTTGATAAGTGCGGTATGCAGTATCTTGAAACCGCCGATTTAGAAAGCGTTATGCCAACGCTTGACGTACTTTATATGACTAGAGTTCAAGGAGAAAGATTTGCCGACCAAAACGAGTATTTAAGACTTCGCGATAGTTATATTTTAACCCCCGAAAAACTCGTTACCGCTAAAAAGGATATGGCAATTCTTCATCCGCTTCCGAGAGTAAACGAAATTTCCGTTAAGATTGACGAAGATGCTAGGGCATGCTATTTTAAGCAAGTTGAAAACGGCAAACTTATGCGTATGGCACTCATTTTAAAACTCTTAAACGAAGCGAAAAACCCCACTAAACAAAGTTTAATTAGCGGAGAACTCTCCCGTGAGTTTAGGTGCAAAAACCCCGCTTGTATCACAACCACCGAACAAGAACTTCCCCATATTTTCAAAAAGGGTGAAGACGGTAAGTATCGCTGTATCTACTGCGAAAGCGAAGAGTAATATAAAAGGCACGGCTTGAAAGCCGTGCCTTTTGATTTAATTGTTTAGTCAAGACCGAAGAGTTTTCTAAGCATATCCTTATCTTCGCTAGTGAGTTTATCGTTTGCTGATATTGCGTTTTCAAATTTTGCTTGGTTTTCCGCTTCTACTTGGATAAGGGTAGGAACGTCGTCGCCTTCACCGCCTATCATATCTAATATAAACGCGTTTTCGCCGATGCCGTTAATTATTGAAGAAACTTCTTCTTGAGTAACTTCTTCGCCGTATTTTTCAAAACCGCTAGTGGTTTTTTCGATATAGGTTGCAATGCCTTGAACGGCTTCGCCCGTTTCCTTTAACGAAAGGTCGTCAAAGTCGATATTTTCAATAAATTCGGTAACTTCTGGTGGAAGTGAACTTTCACCGCTACCATCGCCAGAACCGTCGCCACTACCTTCGCCTTCGCCACCGCTGACAGCCATGTCGATAACCGATTCGATAAGTTCTTTTAAAAGTTGCTTACCACCGTCGTCAAGATTATTGATAGACTCATCGATATCGATAAGCGAACCGCCTATTTGGTTAAGACCGTCAACTCTATCTTGCGGAGTAGCGTCGTCTTTAGTAATGTTTTTTACGCCGTCGCCTAAATCTTGCGCCTTGTTTGCAACTTCGGTGGTGGTTACTACTACGTCAATGGTGTCCGAAAGAGAAATATCGTTGCCGTTAGCATCCTTTTTAGAAGAAACGAGTTCGTAATACCACTTGCCGGTTTTATCGTAAATTTTGAAAAGGGTAGAGTCGGCGTAATCTTGAATACCTACTTCTTCGGGGATAGGTAGTAATTGCTTGCCGTTCATAGAAATTTGCGAAAGTTTGTCAACTTCTTTAACGAGACCGGTTACTGGTGCGCAAATTAAGAACGAAACGATAACGCCCTCTAACAAGCCTATAAGCATACCGAAGAGTTTGCGTTTTTTAGCGCCTTTTTTAACGAAGATTTTGCAAATGGGGTAAATTAAAGCCCAAGTGATAAATTTGAGTATTCCAAAAATTAAGAAGTAAACTATAATTCCTATAATAACTTCAACGAGCGATGCAATAACCACTTGCAATTTTTCAGGGATATTACCACTGTCGCCAGTAAACATTTGAGAAATAAGTTCTTTAAGAGACGTTCCGCCAAATTTGATATCCATAATGATAGGCACGAAAACGTCTATTAAAAATATTGACGCCACCGCCGAAACGACCACTAAAATAAGCCTTAAAATCGCTCTGTTTCTACCGCGAAGTAAGCCGAGCAACGAGTCGATTAAAACCGATATAAGCGTAAAACCAAGTACGCCCATTGTAAAATAACCCATAAATCCTCCTTTATGCCTGCGTGGATAATACATAAATAATATCACTGCTTATAAAAAAAAGCAATAAAAATCTCTTATAAATAATTATTATAAATGAATAAATGAATTTTTATGCACGGAGCAAATAAAATTTGCAAAAACCATGAAAAATTTCAATAAATTATTGACTGAAAAATTAAATTGTGCTAGTATAATAACTAGTTAAATATTAAAGGCGTTGACTAAAAAGTAGTAACTGCTAGGTTTGAGCAAAGAGAACTGCCGTTTGGTGAGAGGCAGAGTCAAACTGCTGTGAATTCGTTTTAGAAGCTTCGTACCGAAACCTAATTTTAGGTGTGTAGGCTACGACGGGCGTTCCCGTTATAGAACGAGCGTTTTATACGCGTGAAGGTCCTTACGTAAGGATAAACACGGGTGGTACCACGGTTAACATCGTCCCTTGAACATTTCGTTCAAGGGTTTATTTTTTAGGAGAAGTTATGACTCAGGCTCAAATATTTACCGTCGTTGCACTAGGCGTTTACGCAGTTGCTATGGCGGTTATAGGCGTTATAAGTTACAATAAGTCGAAAACCCTTGACGGATTTTTAATAGGCGGAAGAAAAATAGGCGCGTGGGCAACTGCGTTCGCTTACGGAACTACGTACTTTTCAGCGGTAGTTTTCGTTGGGTACGCAGGTCAACACGGTTGGAACATAGGTATCGGCAGTATTTGGATAGGCGTTGGAAACGCGATACTTGGCTGTTTGATTTCTTGGTTACTTCTTGCAAACAAAACGAGAAAGATGACTAAGTTTCTCGATGCGAAAACCATGCCCGAACTCTTTGCTAAAAGATACGATTCTAGGGCTATGAAAATCTTCTCGGCAGTTATAATCTTTATATTCTTGCTTCCGTACTCGGCGGCGGTGTATAAGGGGTTAGGCGCACTGTTTAGCGCGGTGTTCCCAAGCGTTGAAACTTGGGTATGGATGCTAATTATCGCACTTTTAACTGCTGTGTATCTAGTAATCGGCGGTTACGTTGCAACGGCGTACACCAACTTAGTTCAGGGCGTTATAATGCTCGTTGGCGTAGTTTGTTTAATTATTGCGGTGTTGTGTCACGGAAGCGTTGGCGGAATTTCAGGGCTTATTAAAAACTTAGGCGCAATTGAAGGTGACGGAGCGCAACTCACGAGTGTGTTCGGCGGTTCGGCGTTCAAGTTTTTATGCGTTAATATTATGCTCACGAGTTTCGGTACTTGGGGGCTTCCGCAAATGGTTAGTAAGTTCTACGGTATCAAAGATACCGCCGCTATCAAAAGGGGAACGATTATCTCAACGATATTCTGCGTAGTTATCGGTTGTGGCGCGTACCTTATCGGCAGTACGTCTAGGCTTATTTTGGGCGGAGAACTTCCAGCAGGCGGGGTTGACGCGGTTATCCCTACTTTACTTATGAAAGTTTTAGGCAACGGAACTGGCGGTCTTATTCTTTTAGCGATTATTTTAATACTTTTATTGTCAGCGTCAATGTCCACGCTCGTTGCGGTAGTTTTAACTTCGGCATCGTCAATTTCGGTCGACCTTATTCCAGAACTTTCCAAAAAGAAAATCGAACCTAAAAAGCAAATGCTTTTAACTAGAATTTTATGTTTAGTGTTCGTTGCTTGTTCGTTTATATTCGCAACTCAAAACATTCCTATTATCGTAAGTTTAATGTCGTTTTCTTGGGGTGTTGTTTCGGGATGTTTCGTCGGCCCGTACGTTTGGGGCTTGTTCTCAAAGAAGATTACCAAAATCGGCGCGTTTGCAGGTATGATAGCGGGGCTTTTAACGGTTGCCGTAGGAACTTTAATCTTATCGCTTACGTCTGATTTAGGGTTTAGTGCAGCGGCGGCAAAATCGCCTGAAATGGGCGTTATAGCAATGGCGGTATCGCTAGTAGTCGTTCCGCTCGTAAGTTTAGTAACCAAGCAAAAAGACTCTCAAAGAGTAGAAGAAATATTTAAGTGCTATAAAGAAAATTAAAGAAGGTATTGATTATGGAAAAGAGATATTACCAAAAAGAAATTGAAACCATGCCGGTTGAAGAAATTAAAAAACTTCAATCGGAAAAACTCGTAAAACAAGTAAAACACGTTTACGAAAACGTTAAGTACTATCGCGACTTAATGGATAAAAAAGGCGTTAAGCCCGAAGATATCAAGGGCATTGAAGACTTACACCTTCTTCCTTTCTTAACCAAAGCCGATCTTCGTGACGCGTACCCCTACGGCTTGCTCGCAAAACCGCTTAAAGACTGCGTTAGAATTCAGTCTACTTCTGGTACAACTGGAAGAAGAGTAGTTGCCTTCTACACTCAACACGACGTTGACCTTTGGGAAGAGTGCTGTGCGCGTGCAATCGTTGCGGCGGGCGGTACGAACGAGGACGTTTGTCAAGTTGCTTACGGCTACGGTTTATTCACCGGTGGCCCGGGGTTAAACGGCGGTTCTCACCGCGTGGGTTGTTTGACGCTTCCTATGTCGTCTGGTAACACAGAGCGCCAAATTCAGTTTATGACCGATTTATCCGCAACTATTTTATGTTGCACGCCGTCGTACGCCGCATATATTGGCGAAACCTTAAAGGAAAAGGGTTATAAACCCGAAGATATTCCTCTAAAAGCAGGTATATTCGGCGCTGAACCGTGGACGGAAGAAATGCGCCGTAGCATTGAAGAAACGCTTGGAATTAAGGCGTACGACATCTACGGTTTAACTGAAACTTCTGGCCCTGGCGTATCGTTCGAGTGCGAAGAGCAAACGGGTATGCACATAAACGAAGACCACTTCTTAGCGGAAATTATCGACCCCGACACCGGCGAAGTTTTACCCGAAGGCGAAAAGGGCGAACTCGTGTTCACGTCGCTTGATAAAGAAGCGTTCCCCCTTCTTCGTTATAGAACTAGAGATATCTGCGTTTTATCTAGAAAGAAATGTTCTTGCGGAAGAACTCTTATTAAAATGGCAAAGCCTATGGGTAGAACGGACGATATGTTAATTATCCGTGGTGTAAACGTATTCCCAAGCCAAATTGAAACCGTTCTTTTAAACGAAGGTTACGAACCCAACTATCAAATAGTGGTTGATAGGGTGAATAACACCGATACTTTTGACGTTAACGTTGAAATGACTAAGGAAAAATTCACCGATAAAGTTAGCGAAATTCTCGCAATGGAAAAATCGCTTGCAAACGCTATGAAGATTATGCTCGGCATAAATCCGTCGATTCATCTCGTAGCACCCAAGACTATCGCTAGAAGCGAAGGCAAAGCAGTTCGCGTTATCGATAAGCGTAAATTAGTATAAAAGGAGTAAGAGTATGGCAATTAAACAATTAACCGTATTTGTAGAAAATAAGCAAGGTGCTTTAGTAGAAGTTACCGATACCTTAGCAAAACATAGCGTTAATATGAGAGCGCTTTCCATCGCTGAAACTCAAGACTTTGGCATGCTTCGTTTAATCGTTGATAACGAGTCGCTTGCCGAAAGAACTTTAACGGAAGAGGGTTATCTTATAAAGGTAACCGAAGTAGTTGGCGTTAAGATAAGCGACGAGCCCGGCAAACTTACCGAAGCGCTCGCTTGCCTTGATAAAGCGGGAATCAATATGGAATATCTATACGCGTTTATGGCTCGCACCGAAAAACACGCCTACGTAGTTTTAAGGGTGGAGAACAATGCCATTGCGGAAAAAGCATTGACGGACGGTGGCTTTAAACTCGTAACCCAAGCAGATATCGATAAATTATAAAAAATAAAAAACCTAAGCGGATTCGCTTAGGTTTTTTATTTGAATAAGATTAGTTAAATAATTTTTTGTAGGACTTAGAGAACTTTGCGTTAGGCGACTTGCATGCGGGAATAACGACTTTTTCCTTAGACGCAGGGTTAACGCCTTCTCTCGCTCTCTTGTCCTTTAGGTCGAACGTTGCAAAGCCGGAGATGTGTACGTACTCGCCGTTTTTAAGACATTCCGTAACGGTTTCGATAAAAGTAGCAACTAAAACTTCCGCTTCCTTAATCGTAACACCGAGCCTGTCAGCATACGCTCTTGTAAATTCGCTTTTGTTCATAAATACCCCCTATATCGTGCGAAAAGCACATTATATAGCATTATTATACCACATTTTTGTATAATTTCAAGGGGTTTTTGAAAAAAACCGTCACGCGTCGTGTTGACAATTAGTTAATTTGAGTTTAAAATTAGTGTGTATGAAGAAGATTTTCGATTTTAAAGGGCAAATATCAACCCTTTCAACTGTAAACGAAGTGTATTTAGGTTCGCTAAAAAGCGGGCTTTACGACGCTTGCAACCAGTTTGCCAACAAAAAAATCGAACTTATTATCACAGAGAAGGACTTTAAAAAATTTGGTCTTTTAATAACTAGCGAACTTAAAAATTTATCTGTTGAAACGAAAATTGTAACGCTTGAAGATAGGTGGGCTTTACTTAAAGACTCGTTTGATTTTAAAGTAAGTGCAGTGCTAGTTGTGGGGGATAACGAACTTTTATCAACGGTGAGATACTATTCGGCGCTAAGTAAAGTTCCTTGTTTTGCAGTTTCTACTTCCCCAGTTTTAGAAGGACTCTTTAACGAGAGTTTTCACTTGACGGTGGACGGTGAGTACAAAGTAGTTACTGCGGAAAAATTTAAAAAAGTGATAATCGATAGCGATTTAATTTTAAAGTCGAGAAGTGAAAACTTTGCCGAAGCTTACGCACTCACTCTTTCAAAACTTACTACACTAATCGACTATAAGATGAGTTGTTTTTTAAGTGGAACTAAGGTTGACGAGAGTTTGTTTTCCGGCGTTAAGCGGGCGGTGAATTTCGCATTGTCTTTTCCCTTATATGAAAACGGAAAACTTTTAATACTTTTATCGCAGGTAATATTAGTCGGGTTGCCACGCGCAAGCGAATTTGACGGATTTGGAGCGGAATCTTTAAGGCGCGCGCTTTCAGTTTACGCAAGCGAAGTTAAAAAGTGCAAAAGGGCGATGACTTCTTTTGAAAAGACTTTAAAACTTTACCATATGTTTTTTACTAACGACTTTTCAACTCTTTTGTCTTCCCCCGATTATATACTAGATATTGAAACTATAAAGTTAGATTTTAATATAAGTGAAGAAGTTTTATATAGCGGTCTTAAAATTCCAAGTGAGAAAAGGCGGAAGTTGATAGTTTTATTGCTCGAAAAGACCGCCGAAGATTTTTCTAAGGAAACGGCGATAATATTAAAGGCGTTTAGCAAAATTAAAAAGGCTTATTCTTCGCTCGTGGCGGTTGCGGGCGACGGAAATATTTCGTACAAACAAATTAAAAAATCGGTGATGGCAAGCACTTATCTCACCGATAAAACCAGCGTTTTAACGCTTATGAGAGATTTAGGAGTATTAGCATGCGCAAATTAGATTTAGGACTTGAAAAAGCACTCAAAAAAATTAAATATTTCTTATTAGACCTTGACGGAACTTTATATTTAGAAGGAAAGCCGATAGGCAATATGGCTGAAACCTTAGACCTATTAAGGTCGCACGGCAAAAAACTCGTGTATCTTACGAACAACTCGTCAAGGGGAACGGATACCTATATTGAAAAACTTAAAAATATAGGATTTTATAAGGAAGGGGACTTAGTTTATTCGTCAGGGCTTGCCGCTGTTGAATACTTACATCGCTATTACCCAGGCAAAAAGGTTTATTGCTTAGGCACGAATTCTTTTAAGGCGGAACTCAAGTCAAACGGAATTAACTTAACCGACGGGCTTGACGCGGACGTTGCGCTTATGAGTTACGATACTGAACTTACTTACGAAAAACTTTGCAATTTTTTAAGGAACGTTCACTTTGGTGCAACCTATATAGCAACTCACCCCGACAATAACTGCCCCGCGAAAGACGTTTACGTTCCCGACGTTGGCTCGTATATAAAGATGATAGAAGTGGCGTCTGGATACACTCCGTCGCTCATCATCGGCAAGCCTAACGACATTATGGGCAAGAATTTAAAAATCCGCTTTGGAAGTGAAGACGACGAAGAGTTTATCATGGTTGGCGACAGGCTTTACACCGACATTGCCTTTGGTAAAAACTCCGGCTTTTACGCAATGCTCGTTTTAAGCGGAGAAACAACCGAAGATATGATACCTTCCGCCCCGAAAGCGCCAGACTTTATCTTAGAAAGTTTAAACGACGTTAAAAATTATTTATAAATCGGTATAAAAAGCAAAAATGCAGGCAATAATTCCCACTAGTTAAAGGTGGGAATTTTTTTATGCTTAAAATCTTTGCTTGTTTAACGCTACTGATATTTTCTTTTTATCCGCTAAAAATTTTTCAAGGCACAACCGTTTGCTTAGGCGGAAAGTCTAGCGGAGAGTTCGTAGCGCTTAGTAGCGTAGAAAAACTGATAAACTGTGACGGCGTTAGTTTTTGTTTAGCCGAAGAAGAACTTTTAAATCTTTTAGATTTTTACGACTGCAAAAAGGTTTACTCAAACGATATAGGGGGAATTGAAAACGCTTATTACTATTCTAGTAAAATATCAAAAAAGGAAGTAGTTGGCGGGAAAAGAGTAAACTTTCACGTTGCAAAGTCTAACGGAAAAATTACGGTTGGTATACCGTTTATATATTACGGATACTAACCCTTTTACATAACTTGGAGGTATTATATGTCAAACAACAATAGTAAAGTATTAAATTTCATCAAGAGAAACGCATATTACTTAGCGTTTGTTTTATGCCTTGCGATTTTGGCGGTTATAACGGTATCGTTGATCGTGAGTGATAACAAGGGCGCTTTAGAAGTTAACGGCGGGGCGCAAGTTGAAGATGAAACTCAAAATGATGAAACTCAAAACGGCAACCAAAATGAAAACGAAAACGCTGGAAACGAAAACGCGGGCGGTAACGAACAAGAAGAGCAAAAGCCGACTGCAATTATTTTCGATATGCCGGTAGACGGCGAAATTATCAAAGATTACGTCAGCGCAAGCGTTATCTACAACCAGACCTTAGGCGTGTACTCTGGGCATAAGGCGATAGATTTTTCCGCGGAAGAAGGAACGGTGGTATCATGCGTTTACGACGGAATTATCGAAAGCGTTGAAATTTCTAAAATCAACGGAACTACGGTAACCGTTAATCACGGCAACGGACTTATGAGCGTATATAACAGCATTGAAGCAAACGAAAACTTAGTCGAGGGTATGACGGTTAAAAAGGGCGATGCACTCGGCACGGTTTCAACGAACAATAAAACGGAATATTTAGACGGCGCGCACCTTCACTTTGAAGTGTTAGAAGACGGCAAAAAGGTAGACCCAAACAAATATTTAGTTAGCGAAGGCAAGTAACGAATAATAAATTATCCCCACAAGTATAATACTTGGGGGGATTTTTTATGAAAAGAATAATTTGTTTTATCATCTGTTTAAGTTTATTTCCGCTACTATCAGGTTGCAAAAAGGGTGGCGAAAGGGAACTTTCATTTTACGATATAAAAGTAACTCTTTTTGAAGATATGACGCTTAGCGGAAGTTTAGAGTACGGCTTTACTTGTTTTGAAGACGGGCTTGAAAGTTTTTGTTTTAACCTTTATCCCAACGCTTTTAGAAAAGACGCGGAAGTTTCACCGATTTTTGAGAGCGACTATCTGCTCGTTTACGAGAACGGTTTTTCAAGTGGCTCGATAGATATTTTATCAGTTAAAGCGCAAGGCGAAAAGGTTGATTTTTCAGTTGGCGAAACGAATTTACAAATACTGGAAGTTCACTTTAACGAGCCTTTAAAAAAGGGGGAAAAGTGTAGCGTATATATTGAGTTTAAGGTGGTTTTACCAAACGCAATTCACCGCTTCGGCTACGGCGAAAACACGATAAACTTAACGGGATTTTACCCTATAGCCTGCTTTTTCAAGGACGGAGAGTTCGTAAAGAACTTTTACTATCCCGCTGGCGACCCCTTTTTTAGCGAGTGTGCGAACTATAACGTGTCGCTAACCGTTCCGTCGACTTTTACGGTCGCGTCGTCGCTAAAAGCGGTGGGAACGGTTTGGTCGGGCGGAACTACCGAGTATTTATACGAGAGAAACTCGGTTAGAGATATAGCCTTTATTTTGAGTGAAGACTATAACGTCGCTAGAAAAAACGCGAACGGCGTTACCGTTTCTTATTACTACTATTTAGACGACAACCCCGAAAAGACCTTGCAAACGGCAGTTGAGAGTTTAAACTTTTTTAGCGATAAGTTTTACCGTTATCCTTACGGCGAGTACGTCGTATGCGAAGGAGATTTTATCTACGGTGGCATGGAGTATCCGTGTTTAAGTTTAATAGCGGATACAGTTGGGGAATACCGCGATTACACCGTCGCTCACGAAACGGCGCACCAGTGGTTTTACGGCATCGTTGGCGTCAACCAAAGTGAAGAAGGCTATCTTGACGAAGGCTTAACTGAACTGGTAACCGTCTTGTTTATGGACGGAAAGAGTGGCAAAAGTTACGATGATTATATAGCGCAAGCGAAGAACTCTTACCGCGCACTTGATAGCGCGTTAAAAGTTAGCGGAAATCTTAACCCGCCCGTTATGAATAGAAACTTAAAAGAGTTTTCAAGCGAGGGGGAATATGTTTTGATAGCGTATAAGCGTTCGCTCATAGCGTTTGATGAGTTAAGGGCTTTTTGCGGGGATAAAAAGTTTTTCAAAACACTTAAAAGGTTCGTGTCAAGCAACGCTTTTTCGACGGTTTCGAGCGAAGATTTTATAAATTCGTTCGACAAGGCGAAAAGGGGATCAAGGGAACTTTTGCAAGATTTTATTCAGGGAAAGGCAAAAGTGTAGGTTTATTAGTTAATATTTAACTTATAAAAATATTGACAAAAGGGGTAAAATAGTGTTAAAATGAGTTAGATTATTATATTTACTAGCTAGGCAAGTATAAAAACACGAGCCTTGCCTAAGGAGTTTTTCCAAAATGTCAAAATTTTTAAAGACTTTAATTACGATTACTTTAGCCCTTTGCTTGTCGATGGTTTTCATCGCTTGTAACGACGGGGACGGCGATACTCAAAATTCGGGCGACGCAACTACCGGCGAGTTTGTTTACGAACTTGAAACCGGTGAAGACGATGCTGGTGAAGAGTACGAATACTACAAAATTACCGGTTACACCGTAACGAGTGACGATGCGCTTAAGATGGCGCAAGGTGACTTTTCTTCCGTTGAAGGAAAGAGAGATATCGTTATTCCCAACGAATATAACGGCAAGCCCGTTGAAGAAATCGGCGCTGCGGCTTTTGCTGATAGAATTATCATAAAAACTATTAAGTTTGAAACGGATACGAACGTTAAAACTATCGGTTCGGGCGCGTTCTCTGGTTGCGCTAACTTAGAAGAAATCATCAATCTTCCGTTCATCGGCAAGTCGGCAGACGCTGTTGGTGAAGAGAGAGTTTTAGGTTTCGTGTTCGGCTCGGGTAGTTCAATCGGCGGTTTAACTTCCGTTACCGCTAAGGCGTACGACGAAGCAAGTGCTACCGACCTTACCTTCCAGTTCCCCGAAAAACTTAGAAAGGTTAGTCTTTTAGGCGATAAGGTAACCGAGTGTGCGTTCTACGGCATGACTATGATTGAAGAAATAACTTTTGCAAACGCAAAGTATATCGGTGCAAGCGCGTTCAACGGCTGTATTTCACTCACGAGTTTAGATTTAAGTTCGGCAACCTTTATCAATGCAAACGCGTTTAGCGGTTGCTCTTCTTTACAAAGAGTTACTTTTGGAAACGATTTAACTCACATCGGTGCGAGTGCGTTCGCAGGTTGTGGTTACCTTGGTTACAACTACGCTACCGACGCGGAAGATAAAATTCAAATCGTAATTCCAAATTCCGTAACCTATCTTGGTAGCAAGGCGTTTAGCGACTGTACTCTTTTAAAGTATATCGTTTTAGGCGACGGTATCACCGAGATTAAGACTGGAACTTTTGCAAATTGTTCTGAACTTACTAAAGTTACCGCTAAAATCGGCGTAGAAATTCAAGCGAGTGCTTTCGCAGGTTGTAATAAGGACGTTTTAAAGGTTAACGGTGCAAAGCCAAGCGACCTTGCGTTCGGTGAATACGATTTAGCATAGGCAAGTCAAAATCAAGATTTGGATTATATTGAATTGTATAAAGAAAATTAAAAGAGTTTGGCGAAGTTTCGCCAAACTCTTTTTTACTCTTCAGTTTTTGGTTTACTCTTTACTACTTTTACGATAAACACTATAAGCATTATAATCGCTATTGCAAAAAGTATATCTATAATTAAGTTAACGTGCGCTTTAAAGATAAACGTCATTAATGTTATTATACAGCCTGCAACGAAGTTGCCTATAACTATCGGCAAAAATGAATCTTCAAATCTCATATTTAAAAATACGGCTATTGCAGTTCCCGTCCACACGCCAGTTACTGGGAAGGGGATAGCAACGAAGATAAACAGTGCGATAATAAGAATTTTTTTAACCTTTTTCTCGGGTGCACCGTCGCTTTTTTTAGCAAGGTCTTGCGCTTTTTTGTCAAATACCGCTTCGATTTTTTGAACGAGTTTTTTAATAAACTTTATCTTTTTTAAAAGGTTGAATATAGGTATTAACAAAAAGTAAACTGGAATAACCACGAGTGATGAACCGCAGTAGCTAAGCAGAGCCGACTTTATAAGCGGAACTCCAAGCCCCATTCCAATAGGTATCGCGCCTTTGAGTTCAACGAGCGGAAACATAGAAACGAGCATAGTCGTTAGAAAGGGATTATCTATCCCCGATAGAATTTTGAGTATCAATTCTCCCATAATTCTCCTAAAAATTATTGCTTTTAATTGAATTTTACTTTATCATTATATACATATTAGCACAATTTATAATTTATATCAAGGGTAAAAATGGTAACTTTACAGCAATTAATGTCGCCCGTAAGACGCGCGGTTGACGATTATAAGATGATAAAAGCAGGCGATAAAATCGCCGTTGGCCTTTCGGGCGGAAAAGATAGCGTCGCTATGCTTTCGGCACTTATGGGTTTAAAAAGGTTTTATCCAGAGCCTTTTGAAGTCGTTGCCGTTAGAATTGACGCGGGGTTATCCTACGATAAAGAACAAGAAAAAAACCTTAAAAATTTCGTAGAGAGTTTAGGTGCGACGTATCACGTTGAAAAAACGGAGATATATCAAGTGGTGTTTGAAGAAAGAAAGGAAAAAAATCCTTGTTCGCTTTGCGCCAACATGCGCCGTGGCGCGCTCAACCAAACGGCAAAAAAACTTGGTTGCAATAAAGTTGCGCTAGGTCATCACGCAGACGATTTGATTGAAACTTTCTTCCTTTCTATGATTTACGAGGGTAGGCTTTCAACTTTCCACCCAGTAACATATCTTTCAAAGGCGGACTTAACCGTTATTAGACCGATGATTTACGTTAAAGAACATACGATAAAGTCCTTTACTCAAGATAAACCCATTTTAGTAAATCCCTGCCCGGTTGATAAATTCACTCAAAGGGAAGAAGTTAAAAACACCATTTCACAGCTCAATAAAAAGTATCCCTTATTAAAAGAAAATCTTTTCAATGCGATAACTAACGACGAAAGGCATAATCTTTTTAAAAAGCCTTGAAAATAGATAAAATAAATGTTACAATTAATATATTGTATATATTAAAGGAGAAAATATGTATTATTTAGCAGTAGATATAGGCGCTTCAAGCGGTAGGCACATTTTAGGCGAATATAAAGAAGGCAAACTTATCTTAAAGGAAATTTATCGTTTTTCTAACGGCGCGGTTAAGCGTGACGGTAAACTCGTTTGGGATACTGAAGAACTTTTCAAAAATATCGTTGCAGGCTTGAAAGAGTGCGGAAAGTTAGGCGTCGTTCCATATTCCGTAGGTATCGATACTTGGGGCGTTGACTACGCGCTTTTAGATAGCGAAGGAAAGCTTATAAGCGAAGTTTATTCTTATCGTGACGATAGAACTAGCACTTCTATGCTCGAAACGGAAAAAGTAGTTCCGTTTAAGAAACTTTACGAAGTAACTGGTATTCAACGCGCACAGTACAACACCGTTTATCAACTTTTTGCAGACAAGATTTCTGGAAAACTTGCAAAGGCTGAAACAATGCTTTCTATCCCAGATTACCTTCACTATTTATTAAGTGGCGAAAAGAAGAACGAATACACTCACGCATCGACTAGCGGTTTGCTTGACGCTAAGACGGGGGACTGGTCTTGGGAACTTATCGACGCGCTCGGATACCCCCGAAAAATCTTCGGTAAACTCTATAAGCCGGGTGAAGTGGTTGGCAATTTAAAGGAAGAAATTGCAAAAGAAGTCGGCTTTACCACTAAAGTTGTTTTCCCTCCGTCACACGATACTGCAAGTGCGGTTATGGCAGTTCCCGCAATTAAAGGTCAACCCCTTTATATTTCTAGTGGCACTTGGTCGCTTCTCGGCACGGAACTTTCTGCACCGATAACGAACCAAGAAGCATACGAATTCAACGCTACTAACGAGGGCGGTTACGCAGGCACTATTAGATTTTTAAGAAACATTACTGGTATGTGGACTATTCAAAGCGTTAAAAAGGAACTTAACGGCAAGTATAGTTACGACGACCTTATGAATTTAGCCATCGAGTGCAAGTCCACAGGGTCTATCGTTAACCTTAACGACGATAGGTTCTTAGCCCCCGACTCTATGATAGAGGCAATCAAGGGCTACTGCAAGGAATACGGCTTAGTCGTTCCCGAAACCGTAGGCGAGATTATGGACGTTATTTATAGAAGTTTAGCATCCATCTACGCTGAAACTATCAAGATGACTGAAAAAGTTACCGGCAAAACCTTTGAAGTTTTAAACATCGTGGGTGGCGGTAGTAAGGACGGATATCTTAACAAACTCACCAAAGAATACACGGGCAAGAGAGTTTTAGCAGGTCCTACCGAAGGTACTGCCGTTGGCAACTTGCTTGCACAAATCATTTCCGCAGGCGAAATCAAAGATTTACCTGAGGCAAGGTTAGTGGTTAAGAATTCTTTTGAAGTAACAGAAGTTTAAAAAAAGGCGCTAAGCGCCTTTTTTTAGTTATACGCAAACTACGTGCGTTATATGCACCGTTGTCGCGTTATATGGCTAACGTCGTTATATGCTACCTACGGTAGCGTTATGATGTTTTCTAAATAAAAATTTATCATAAGCGCAATGCACGGCATTGCATATAACGTTTACGGAGTAAACATATAACGCTTGCGTTAGCAAGCATATAACGAAAATCTTTGATTTTCATATAACTAAAAAAGACGGCAAGTGCCGTCTTTTTTAATCTTCTAATCCTAAAAGATAATCCGTTGTTACTCCAAAAAATTTTGCAAATACAATAGCAGTTTCAATGTTTGGGATTTGTAAAGCATTTTCCCATCTTGCTATTGCTGGTTGCGTAAAACCAGTGCTTTTTGCAAGTTCCGTTTGGGTTAAGCCTTTTTCAAGCCTTAACTCTTTTAATCTTTCACTAAACGTATTATTTATAAAATAATTATATTCCAAATGGAATAAAAAGTCTTGGTATATACCAAACGGTATATTACAATACGTAAGGAGGTTAGATTATGGAAAATTTAATTGATGCTGAAAAAATTTACGTATATATGATAAAAAACAATTTAAGTAAAGATAAGTTTGCTAAACTTTGTAAAATAAGCGTTGCAACGCTTAACGGCGTTTTAAAGGGTGGTAAGAATACGAAAGTTTCTACTTTATTTAAAATATGTAGGGTTTTAGATTTGCACATTAAAGACTTAGTTATTTAAGTGTTTTAATAGAAATAATCCACAGCGCTCGCGTGCGAGCATATAACGCCCGAAAGGGTATATAACGCTTGCATAGCAAGCATATAACGAAAATCTTTGATTTTCATATAACTAAAAAAGACGGCAAGTGCCGTCTTTTCTAATCTTCTAATCCTAACAGTTTTTGAACTGAACAATTTAAAACCTGAGCAATATAAACAAGCTCAATATCCGTTATAAACCTTTGCCCAGATTCCATTCGCTGAATAGCGTTTTTATCAACGTCAAGCCCAGCAATTTGCAAGTTATCCGCTAGTTTGCGTTGAGATAATTTCATACCTTTTCTAATATTTGATATTTGCTTTCCACAAATATTATTTTTACCATCTTTACTTTTATTTATAAACATTTCATACCTTTTGACATTTAGTGGTTGACATTTTATTTAAGTGTATGATATATTTATGTAAAATATGACATTTAGTAAATGTCAAAAAGATATTTATAAAATAAAAAGGAAAGCAGAGTGTTATGGATGTTACTATAGATAGTGAAAAAATATATTATTATATGGTTACAAAGCAGTTAACAAAAAAACAATTTGCAAAAGATTGTGGGATAAGTCTTTTATCGCTAAATAATATTTTAAAAGGCGATAGTTCCGTTCGCCTTACTACGATTATGAAAGTTTGCAAAGCAATGGGGGTTATGCTAAAAGAAATAACTAAGTAAATTTATAATAAAAATAATCCACAGCGCTCGCGTGCGAGCATATAACGCCCGAAAGGGCATATAACGCTTGCGTAGCAAGCATATAACGAAAATCTTTGATTTTCATATAACTAAAAAAGACGGCAAGTGCCGTCTTTTTTAAATTACTTGTTGTCGTAAACTTTTGCTTTTTGTCTTAAAATCTTCACGCTGTCAACGTAAACTGCCTTGGGGTCTTCCTTAATTGCAAACTTTTCAATAACTTGATTGATAAGATATACTGCGTTTCTCATAGCGCGTGGCGATTTAATTCTTAAAAATACAGGAACTTCAGCGTACGCTTTCTTGTGGCCAGCGTCTTTACATTTAAGCCTAGTTTCAACCTTGTCAAACTCTAAATTAAGGAAGAGTTTTAAAGATTTGGTAGAGTAGCCGAGTTTGAAAAGTTGGGTTCTGCCCATATTGAAACTGTCAAAATCGTTAGACACTCTGGACTTAATGCCCTTAAACTTAAGAATGTAATTCTTAAGCTCGTCGTAACGCTTAATAATTTCGTAATCGGCTTCTAAAAGCTTCTTAGCGAAGTTCTTTTCAATATACTTGGGCTTTTGAACAGCGGGAGTTGCAAGAGCGGAAAGCTCGTCACTAGCAACGGACGGAGCAGTGGGCACTTCAACTGCGGGTTCCTCATCTTTAAACAATACTTCTTCGTCAACTAAATCGGGCATAACCGGTTCAGCAAAGTCTAAAGTTTCAAAAACGAGTTGATGACCGCCTTGAGGCTCGGCGGAATGCGTAACGAAAAGCGGTTCTTCAGCCATATCGTTATCGTGCGCAAAGTGAAGATCTTCAACGGTAGCGTGTTGTTTAGGTTCGGAATAAGAAAGATTTTCAGTTTTGATGGGTTTAAATAAAACTTCTTCGTTTAAATCGTTAATTGCCATAATACACCTACTTTTTTAGTTTGTTAATCATAGTATATAATATTTTTTTCAAAATATCAAGAGTTTTTTTAAAAAAACCGCCCTTTAAGGCGAAAAAGCGCGAAATCTTGCCTTTGATTTCGCGCTTTTTATTAGATTTTTAGTTAAAATTCTTAGCGATTAAGTTAACTTGGCGCATATCTGCCTTGCCTTGATAGTTTTGTTTGAAATGTTTCATAACCGAAGGTATCGTTTTATCTTCAAGTGAACTGATTATCGCGGTAATTTCTTCTTCGGATAAAAGTTTTGGAAGATATTGCTTTATAACTTCAATTTGGTTGGTGAGCGACGCTACGTTTTCATCTCTTCCAGCCTTGATAAAACCCTCTCTTTCTTCGGAAAGTTCCTTTTCCGCCTTTTGAAGAAGTGTATCTATATCACCTTCGGTGATTTCTTCACCGCTCGCACGCTTTTCAATAGTTAAAGCTATTGCTTTCGTGATGATTACGTTAAGCGCGGAAACCTTGTCTTTATCCTTTTGCTTCATTGCTTCGATTTTTTCTTTTTTGAATTGTTCAAGCGTCATAATTATTTCTCCAAAATAGTATTTACTGCGTCGTCCATAACGGAAACGTCGATTTCTTCAACTTTGCCTTGGTCGATAAGGGTTGCAACGTCTGGGTTTATGGGAAGTTTTGCAAGAACTGAAAGCCCGTATTCCTTTGCAACTTCTTCAGTTTTTCCCTTGCCGAAAACGTATAACTTTTCGCTACAAGTAGGGCATACCGCGTAACTCATATTCTCAACCACGCCAAGCACGGGTATATTCATCATATTCGCCATTTTAACGGACTTTTCAACTATCATTGAAACAAGGTCTTGCGGAGTGGTAACTACGATAATTCCGTCGATTTTAAAACTTTGGAAAACCGTGAGCGGAACGTCGCCCGTTCCCGGGGGCATATCGATAAACATAATATCCGTTTCGCCCCACAAAACGTCGGTATAAAACTGTTTAACCACGCCCGAAATTACAGGACCACGCCAAACTACCGGCATAGACGGTTCTTCAAGCAAAAGGTTAATAGACATAAGTTTTACGCCACCGTTAGAGTAAACTGGATATAAACCTTCGTCAGAGCCTTGCGCCCTTAAATTATCAACGCCGAACGCCTTAGGAATAGAAGGCCCTGTAATATCCGCATCTAAAACTGCGGTTGAAAGCCCGCGCTTTTTAGCGTTTACGGCGAGCATGCTCGTAACGAGCGATTTGCCAACGCCACCTTTACCGCTCATAACGGCGATTATCTTTTTAAAGGAAGTGCCTTCCTTTGCTTTTATTTCAAACTGATTTCTATCCTTGCAGTCGCTTTGAGAGCAAGAAGAACAATTATGATTACAACTCATACTGCACCTACTAAGTTTTATTCTTAACATATTATATACCTATTTTTTAATAAAGTAAACATTTTGCTCAAGTCTTGTTGATTTTAATTTTTAACTGTGTTAAAATGTAATGGTATTATAGTTAGGCGGAGAATTTTAACTTATGACGAAAATTGGATTTGACAGTGAAAAATATCTTCAAATGCAGTCTGAAAAGATAGCCGAACGCATTAACGAGTTCGGCGGAAAGTTATACCTTGAATTCGGCGGAAAACTTTTCGACGATAATCACGCTGCGCGCGTTCTTCCAGGTTTCGCTCCCGACAATAAGATTAAAATGCTTTCAAAACTTAAAGATACCGCTGAAATCGTAATCGTAATAAATTCGGTTGATATCCAAAAAAATAAAGTTCGCTCCGACCTTGGCATCACCTACGATCAAGACGTTATTAGGCTTATCGGCATATTTAGAAGTTACGGCTTGTTTATTCAAAGCGTAGTTTTATCAAAGTTCGATAAAAACAACGAGCCCGCCCTCCGCTTTAAAAAGCGCCTTGAAAAGATGGGGTTAAAGGTTTATCGTCATTACGTTATCGACGGTTATCCTTCAAACGTTCCCCACGTTATAAGCGATAACGGTTACGGAAAGAACGACTATATCGAAACGACTAGAAATTTAGTGGTTGTTACAGCCCCCGGTCCCGGCAGTGGCAAGATGGCAACTTGCTTATCTAACATTTATCACGACTTAAAGCGGGGAATTAAATCGGGGTACGCTAAGTACGAAACTTTTCCCATTTGGAATTTGCCCTTAAAACACCCGGTTAACGTTGCTTACGAAGCGGCAACGGCAGACCTTAACGACGTTAATATGATTGACCCGTGGCACTTATCCGCTTACGGCGTTACCACCGTTAACTATAATCGTGACGTTGAGATTTTCCCAGTGCTCAACGCGTTGTTTGAAAAACTTATGGGCGTTTCGCCGTACAAATCGCCAACTGATATGGGCGTTAATATGGCTGGCTTTGCTATTTGTGACGATGAAGTTTGTCAAGAAGCGAGCAAGCAAGAGATTATACGCCGTTACTTTAAGGCGCTTGAAAACGAGCGTAGAAACAATTTAGACCCCGAAGAATCGGAAAAGATTTTCCACTTAATGCAAGGTTTAAATATAAAGATTGAAGATAGGGAAGTTTACAACGCTTGCGTTAAAAAGCAAAACAAGGTAAAAGTTCCTTGCTCGGCAATAGAAATGCCGGACGGAACGTACATAACCGGTAAAACTAGCGATATTTTAGAAAGCCAAAGTGCAATGCTTATAAACGCTTTAAAATATCTTGCGGATATCCCAGATGAAGAAAACTTGCTTTTACCCGAAAGAATAGTGCCGATTACCGAACTTAAAGTTACCTATCTTTCGTCGGTTACGCCAAGGCTTCATATTGACGAGATGTTAATTGCACTTTCGTCTTCTTCCTATACTAATAAGTACGCGCAAAGGGCGATAAGCAAACTCCCGCTTCTTCGCGGAGCGCAAATGCACTCGTCGGTACTTTTACCGCACATTGACGTTAAGATGCTTAGAAAACTCGGCATAATCTTAACTTCTTCGCCGATATACGAGGAAAAACCTGTAAAACACTAAAACAAAAACGCTCCTTTGGAGCGTTTTTTTATAAAAACTTTTTCAAATTGTCTTCAAATTCTTCTTGCATATCGCGAAGTCTTTTTGCAAATTCTAGCGCCTTTTCATCGGTGACGCAGTCGCCGTCGTTTATAATTTTCGTTAGTTCCGTAATGCCCATAACCGTGCCTTTAATCATAATTTGGGCGATGTGCGACCTATCGTCGTTCACGGCGGTGTTCATTTTGATAGCCGACCACATCATAAGTTTTTTCATTTTAGAAACGTCCTTTATCTCGTAGCCCTTTTCCTTCATATAAGTTTTGAGTTCGTCTGAAAAGTCTTCGTAGCGCTCGTATTCCGAGCGAAGTTCGTTTCTTAGTTCGTAGTGGTCAACGCTGTCGGTCACGTCTTTAATAGATAGTAGAGCAACGCTAGCGTTTCTTAAAACTTCGTTTATAAAATCAAGATTACAGTTTTCCATAAGTGTACCCCCTTACGCGTTAGAGTGAGTAAATATAATAAATGTATGCAAAAATCGTTGACAAAAGTTTAAAAAAATTGTATCATAGGCAAGAACCGCTCGGGAAAGGCTCCGGAAGTGTGAGTATTCACCGCCTTTAAATTCGGCGAGATTAGACAGGAGGTACTAGTATGTACGCAATTATCGAAAACGGCTCTAAGCAGTACAAAGTTGCGGTAGGCGATACCGTAAAATTTGAAAAGCTTGATGCTGAAGTTGGCGCGAGCGTAGAATTCAACGCAATCTTCGTTGCTGACGAAAAGAGTGTAAAAGTAGGCAAGGACGCGAAGGCGTTCAAAGTAACCGGTGAAGTTCTCGCACAAGACAAGTTTAAGAAGATTATCGTCTTCAAATACAAGTCTAAAAAGAACATTAGAAAGAAGCAGGGTCACAGACAACCTTTTACGGCTGTTAAGATTACCGACATTGCTAAAGGAGAATAATTATGTTTTTAATTAAATTATTTGCTCATAAGAAAGGTGTAGGTAGTTCGAGAAACGGACGTGACAGTGAAGCAAAACGTTTAGGTATTAAGCGTTCTGACGGACAAAAGGTTTTAGCAGGTTCTATCTTAGTTAGACAAAGAGGAACTAAGTTCTATCCTGGCAAAAACGTAGGTTGTGGTAAAGATTACACTTTATTTGCAACTGTTGACGGTGTTGTTAGATTTGAAAGACTTGGTAAAGACCGTAAGCAAGTTTCGGTTTACGAAGCATAAAATAAATCTCGCTCAAATTGAGCGAGATTTTTTAATCCGTCAAAACGAATTAAAACAAGTTATATGTATTACTTTGTAATGCGTTATATGTTGCTAACGCAACGTTATATTCACTTCGTGAGTTGTATGCAAAACTCTGTTTTGCGCTTGGGATAATTCTATATAGAAAACGTCCATAACGCTACCGTGGGTAGCATATAACGGCGTAGCCATATAACGCGACGCTAGTCGCATATAACGATATCAAAGATATCATATAACTCAAACTATTTTTCCGCTTTCAGCACTTTGAAAAATAACGTAATATCCAACCGATAAATCAAAACTCGATAGGGGAATAAATTTATAGTAAGGCGAGATTTCTTTGGGCGTTTCCGCCTTATCGCCCTTTACCGCGTAACATAAATACTTTACCTTTTCCCCTTCAAAAATTCTACCTACTAGATAAAACCTGTTTTCATCGTATTGAATTTTTACGAACTCGCTACTGGGGATAACTAAACTTAGTTCCGTATCTTTTGGGTAGCAGTAAATTATTTTGTCGAATCGGTCTTTGACGGTGGAGTAGAAGTCGTCGGCTTCGCGTTTTGAATAGAAGTCTTCATGTAGAAAAGTTTGGCTACTTGCCTCGTCTTTTGGCGGGCTTTTTTTATCTTCACTATTCCCGCCGTCATCATCGTTATAAATACGCTTGGTTTCATAGTTTTCTCCCTCATAGTAGTTGACGGTTGAGATTTTCTCGTCGTCGTAAAAACTATAGTTTTTAACTTCTTCAATAATTTCAATATAAGGGTAGTTAAACCCCTTGTAATCACAGTACAAAAGCGGAGAAAAATTTTCCGCGTCAACGATAACCGCGGTAAAACCACCAGATAAATCGTCGCTTAAAAATTCGCGCTGAAATTTTAAACTTTCGCCGTTTAAAAGCCTAACCGTTTTATCCTTGGTTTTAAGGTACGCTAAAAACTTAGTTCGAGCGCTTGCGGTAAGATAAATTTCACCGCTTAGAAGGGTGGTAGAGTTAAAAGTTTCAACTTTTAAAGCGCAGTTAACGTTTTGTAGGGCACACTCGCTCGCCCTTTTCATTATTAAAAAATCTCTCATTGATAGTTCCCTTTAAAGATATATTATTTTAGTTCGTTAAAAATAACGAATTATGAAAAATTCACACATATTTTGCAAGTTGCAAGCGTAATGAAAACATATTTATGTAAAATACGTAAAATTTAGTAAAAAGTGTTTACAATTTCAACAACCTATGATAAAATAACGATAGTCAAATTTTGCGTTTATATAAATATAAACGTAAAAATACGAGAAAAAAAGATATTTTAATGGAGGCATTTTATATATGAAGTACCAAATTAGTAACGAATTTACTAAAAACGCTCAAGTTTTAAAATTCGTTGAAGACAGTGCAAATCTCTGTAAGCCTGACAATATCGTTTGGATTACTGGTGACGAAGCTCAACTCGAAGGTTTAAGACAAGAAGCTCTTAAAACCGGCGAACTTATCAAACTCAACGAAGAAAAACTTCCCGGTTGCTATCTTCACCGTTCTGACGTTAATGACGTTGCACGTGTAGAAGGCAGAACCTTTATTTGCTGTGACAAGAAAGAAGACGCTGGCCCCATCAACAACTGGATGGCTCCCGCTGAAGCATACGACAAAGTAGGCAAGATTTTCGACGGTTCAATGAAGGGTAGAACTATGTACGTTATTCCCTATTCAATGGGCGCGGTTGGTTCTACTTTCTCTAAAGTAGGTATCGAAGTTACCGACTCTATTTACGTTGTAGTTTCTATGAAGATTATGACTAGAATCGGTCAATCGGTTCTCGACGTTTTAGGTGACAGCAACGATTTCGTTCGCGGTCTTCACGCTAAAGCAGACCTTGATCCTGAAAAGAGATACATTCTTCACTTCCCCCAAGATAACACCATTTGGTCTGTTAACTCTGGTTACGGCGGAAACGTTCTTCTCGGCAAGAAGTGCTTTGCACTTCGTATTGCATCTTACCAAGGCAAGAACGAAGGCTGGATGGCTGAACACATGCTTATCGTAGGTATTCAAAATCCTCAAGGCGAAATCAACTACATCACCGCTGCGTTCCCCTCTGCTTGTGGTAAGACCAACCTTGCAATGCTTATTCCCCCCGAAGTTTACGCTAAGAAGGGTTACAAAGTATGGTGTGTAGGTGACGATATCGCTTGGCTTAGAGTAGGTAAAGACGGTAGACTTTGGGCAATCAACCCCGAAAACGGTTTCTTCGGCGTTGCTCCTGGTACTAACAAGAAGTCTAACCCGAACGCATTATATTCTACTATGAAAAACACTATCTTCACGAACGTTGCTTTAGATCCCGAAACCAACACCGTTTGGTGGGAAGCAATGGAAAAAGATACTGCTGACAAGAAGAAACCTGCTAAACTTATCGACTGGAAGGGTAATCCTTGGACTCCTGACACCGTTGATAAGGACGGTAAGGAAGTTAAAGCTGCTCACCCGAACAGCCGTTTCACCGCTCCTGCTATTAACTGTCCCTGCATTTCTTCTGAATTTGAAGCACCCGAAGGCGTTCCCGTAACCGCTATCGTATTCGGTGGCCGTCGCGCTAAGACCGCTCCGCTCGTATATCAATCAAGAGACTGGAACAGCGGTGTATTCGTAGGTTCTATCATGGCGTCTGAAACTACCGCTGCCGCTACTGGTGCAGTAGGCGTAGTTCGTCGTGACCCGATGGCAATGCGTCCGTTCGTAGGTTACAATATGGCTGATTACTTCGCTCACTGGATTTCAATGGGCAAGAAGATCGGCAACCAACCCAAGATCTTCAACGTTAACTGGTTTAGAACTGACGATGAAGGTAACTTCATTTGGCCGGGCTTCGGTGATAACCTTCGCGTTCTTGAATGGATTATCAAGAGATGTAAGGGTGAAGTTGGCGCTAACGAAGTTGCTATCGGTTACGTTCCCAACGCTGAAGACATCAATATTGAAGGTCTTGACATTGACGTTGACACCGTTAAAGAACTTCTTAACGTTGACAAGGCTACTTGGCTTGAAGAAGTTAAGGGTATTAAGGAATTCTACGCTCAATTTGGCGATAGACTTCCCGCTGAACTTGCAAACGAACTCAACGCTTTAGAAGAAAGACTTAGTAAGTAATATAGGCTAGTTCGTTTAAAAAGCAAAAGTACCGTCGCGATTATTCGCGGCGGTTTTTTGCCCCCTGTATAAAAATTTTAGTTTTGCGGAGAATATTGATTATGGTAAAAACTTGTTTCGTATTAGGCGCGGGAGGTGCGCGTGGCGTTGCGCACGTGGGCTTTTTAAAAGCAATGGACGAGTGTGGGATAAAACCCGACTTTATCGCGGGTTGTTCAATGGGTTCGGTAATAGGCGGTTGCTATGCAAGCGGTATGAAACCCGACGATATGATGGCTATCGTTGATTCTTTAAAAATGAACCAACTTGCCGATGCTTCGCTATTTCCGTTCAACAAAAAGAGCATTTTAAAATCGAGCAAACTTAGAAAGAAACTTGAAGAACTCTTGGGCGATAGGACGTTTAAAGACCTTCAAATTCCTTTCGAGTGCATCGCTGGCGACATAGTGACTGGCGAAGTAGTCGTTTTAAAAGAAGGTAGCGTAGCCGAAGCGGTTAGAGCAAGTTCTGCAATACCAGTCGTATTTCGCCCGGTAGAAAAAGGGGATAGAGTACTCGTTGACGGCGGTATTTTTATGCCGTTACCCTTAACCTGTGTTAAGCATTTCAATGCGGACGCCGTTATCGTAGTTGACGTTTTAGGCCCGCTCCCCGAGTATCAACGAAACAAGGGGCTTCTCTCTCACGCATTAAGGGCGGTTGACGCGAACAGCGCGTATCTTCGTCGCAAACAGTTAAGGGCGCATAATCACGACCTTTTGATATGCCCTGAACTTGGCGATATGAGTCAGTTTAAAGTTGAAAGATTGCGCTTTGCCTACGAACAAGGTTACAAGGCGGGCATTGAAAACGCCGACAAAATAAAAGCGATTATAGAAAAGAAGAGAGCGTTAAAGGAACGCTCGTCCAGCAGGTAATTTTTAATATCTTAAAAGTTAGATGCATTACTGTGTAATGCGTTATATGTTGCTAACGCAACGTTATATTTACTTTGTGAGTTATATGCAAAACTTCGTTTTGCGCTTAGGATAATTTCTATATAGAAAGCGTCCACAACGCTCGCTTGCGAGCATATAACGGCGCAGCCATATAACGCGACGATAGTCGCATATAACTCGCCGATAGGCGAATATAACTCAAACTAAAGGTTGCGTTTAGCCTTTTCTTCTATCTATTCTCTTGCTCATTTCTTCGTGACGGCGGATGTAGTCTAGGACGGGCGCTGTCGATTTTTTTAGCGGTTTTTCCTTTTTAGGTTCTTCCTTTTTGGGCGCGTTAGTTTTTAAATTTTCAAAAATTGGCAGAAGGTTGCTTGCACTCTTTTTTAAGGGTGCAAGTTTTTCAATTACGTCAAACAAACCGAATTTTTCCATATTTCCCTTTATTTTTAGAAATCTTACGATAATTTTCGTTAAAAAATCATTGATTATTATTTATTTTTAGTATATAATGTTATATGTATAATGTTCTAATGCGTGTACGCGCGTTGTAAACTATCGTATGCGCAAGTAAAATCAATTATTCCACTTCCTATTATTTTAGGGGGTCTAAGGGAGAAAATATGAAGAAACTTTTTGCTTTATTACTCACCGTGATTGCGATGGTGTTTTGTTTAACGGCATGTAAAGGTAACGTTGATGTGCTTTCTAACGTCGGCGGTAGCGTTTTATCCGGTAACGGCACTTTCGCCGTTGAAAAGGGCGATTACCTTTATTTCGTTAACGGTATTGCAACCGATTACGACAGCAATAAGATGGGCGACGTTGAAAAGGGCGCACTCTACCGCGTGAAGACTGAAGATATCGGCAAGAGTGGTGCAAACGTTGAAGTGGTTATTCCTAAGCTCGTTACCACGAGTTCGGCAACTAACGGCGTATTTATTTACGGCGATACCGTATACTACGCATCTCACTACGACGAAAAGGATAAAACCGGTACGATTAGAAGCGATTACACGGATTTTAGAAGTTTTGATCTTAAAAGCGCTAAATCTGAAAGAATCGGTTACGAATCTAACACCGTTAACAAATATCAATTTATTGAAACTGAAAACGACGTTTATCTCGTTTACGAATACACCTATACTGAAGACAGCGTTCAAAAGAACAAACTCAAAGTGTTAAACGTTCACAGCGGTGATGAAGTTTATTCAGTTGAAGGATATTCAAGCCTCGTTTTTGCAGACGATCTTTCTAGCAAGATTTTCTTTGCAAAAGCAGCGCACTCCGATCAATACGATGAAGACGAAGCGTTTTCTGAAATTTACTGTTATGCAGTAGGTAACGCGTCCGCAAGTTTAATTTACAGCGGTTGCGGTCACAACGATATCACTAGCGATAACAGACAAGATGAAAGTTACTCTTCAAAGATTATTTCTAAGTACACTGATTTCTCGGGCGCAACATTCAACCTTATCAAGAACACTGGTAAAATCTTAGTGTTTAAAATGACTAGCGTTGACACTTCGTCCACCACTTGCTATTTCGGTCTTAATATTAACGACGGTTTAGAAGTTGCAAACCTTAAAGAACTTGGTACTTCTAACACCTACACCGATACTGCTTTTGCTACTAATTCTTACTACAAATCTTTAAACGAAATTTACTACGTTGAAAATTCAACCTACTTAAAAGGTCTCGTTAAATTTGATTACACTCAAGTTGACGCTAGCGACTTAAAGCGTGGTAGAACTCTTGTTTGTGACGACGTTGCTGGTTACAATATTGCAACCGTAGTTGGAAGCGATATGTACCTTTGCGGTTCGGCGGGCGATTACTACAAAGTTGACCTTACCGCCGTTGAGGGTGACGCTAAGAAGATTAACGCAATTAAGGCAAAGGGTGTAACCGAGTGGTTCGTTCCAAGAATTGTAAACAACAAGTTCATTTGCGTTTACAGTGACGCAATTTATCAAAATTACGTTTACGCAATTGATATTGCGGATATCGACTCTACTGAAGAAGATGCGGACGGTAAGACCGCGTACGAAAAGTACCTTGAATCTTTAGAAACTTTAGATAGAGATAAAGTTACCGCTCTTAAAGGAACGATAGTAGGCAAGATGACCGAAGGCGATGCTGAAGCATACCAAACGGCACTTGACAAAGACTATCCTGAAAAAGAAGAAGAGTAAGGCTCGTTAGTTATAAACGTTTGATATCAAAACTGTGAAATCACTGTGCAAATCAATAGATTTCCTATCTATTTCGTACAATGAGTACGCGTACGATAGATAATCTATCGCCAAGTTTTACTTTGCCAGTTTTGATTTTATCAAAGTTTAAAACCTGCTCGCCGTTAATAGTAAAAACAGTCCGCCGATGGATAAAACGGCGGACTTTTTAAGGGGAATAATGAGAATTCTATCATACGATATCGAAAGCACGACCGGCAGTCATAGTGACGGCAGTATGTGCACGTTCGGTTACTGCATAGCAGATGAAAAATTTAATATAATCGAGCAGAGAGATATCGTAATGCGCCCGCGCGGTAAAAGGTACGAATCTAGAATAAAACTGCATTACGACAAGGCGTTTATAAAGGCTCAAAACCCCTTTCCCGACCATTACGAAGAGATAAAAAGGTTGTTTAAGGAAAGTGACCTAATAATCGGGTTTTCCGTTTCTAACGACGTTGACTTTTTAAACAACGCCTGCGAAGTTTATTCTCTTGATAAGATAGAGTATGAATTTTTAGATATTCAACTTTTACATAAAACGGTTGAAAAGCGCCAAAACGCGTGCGGGCTTGAAAGCGTTGCTCAAGAAATGGGCATAGAGTATCTTGCTCACCGCAGTGATGAAGACGCGCGCGTTACCTTATTATTACTTAAAAATATAACCGAAAAACTTGGTATGAGCATTAACGAAGTGCTTAAAAAATATCACATAACCCAAGGTATCAATAACGAACTTGAAACCACGCCTTGCACTAACGGAGTATACACGAAAAAGGAACTTAATCACCTTATAAACGTGTTTATTGAGAAAAATTTTAGGCATAACCGTAGATACAAAGGCGGATTATCGTATAAGTCGTTTGCTTTTTCAGACGAGATTAAGTTTGGTGACGTAGATCTTTATAGGCAAGCAATTAAGCGCGTTTACGAACTCAACGGAAGGGTTGGTCAAATAGAAAATAGCAACCACTTCGTATCAAAGGACGGAACGCTTACTGAAAAGGAAAAAAAGTCCATATCGCTTAGAAACGAAGGGCGAAAGCGCATAACCCCCATAACTTTTGAAGACTTTTTAAAAATGGCTGGCGAACTTCCAACACTTGATTTTTCAAGTGATGAAGAAATAATAAAAGAACATCGCCGTGAACAGAGAAAAAAGAGACTTGAAAAGCGTGCAGAGTATTTAAAACAAAAAGCAAAAAAGACGCTATAAACTGCGTTATGCATCGTTACTGCCGTCAACTCGTGACCGCAATGACCAAAAGGTCTATTGCGCCCAACGAGATTGCCGTCGAGCCTTGCCTAACTTGTTTCTAACGTCTTTTTTTGTTGTTTACAATTAACGTTCGAAAAGCCATAGCTATAAACTGCGTTATTCATCGTTACTGCCGTCAACTCGTTACCGCAATGACCAAAAGGTCTATTACGCCCAACGAGATTGCCGTCGAGCCTTGCCTAACTTGTTTCTAACGTCTTTTTTTATTGTTTACAATTAGCGTTTGAAAAGTCATAACAAATAAAAAATCTCAAAGTAGCCTAACTTTGAGATTTTTTATTTTAATATCGTTTTAAGTTTAAAATATCGTCTGCAGAACAATCTAAAAATTCACATAATCTTGATAAGGTGGCAAGAGTGGGTTGTGCCCTACCAGATAAGTACTGGGAAATCGTTGCTGGCTTTACTCCTATTGCGGTTGCAATATCGGTCTTTTTAAATCCAGATTGTTCAATTTCGCGTTTAATATTCTCAGATATAATTGCGTCTAAATTGTTTTTCATAATTTTATTATATTAAGCAACGCCTAACTATTGCTTGACATTTAGGCATTGCCTAATTATAATATTTGTAAAATAAAGTTAAATATTAAAGTAATAAAAAAACACGGCGTGTAGCCGTGCAGTTAATTTTTTACGAACTCGACGATATCTTCAATATCGCAGTTTAAATACGCGCAAATTTTATCAAGTGTTTTAAGTTCAACGTTTTCGTTGGCTTTAAGTCTACGAATAGTTTTGCTGTCTAAAATGCACTCTTCACGTAGCCGATAAGTGCTTACACCTTTTTTCTTCATCGTATCGAATAATCTATCAAACTTAAACATTATAATCTCCACTCCTTGACATATATAATTATGGGGATTATAATCCAAATTATTAAGGGGATAAAATCCCCACACAAATAAAAAGTGGGTTTATATGAAAACTTGTTGCATTATAGGGCATAGGGAAATTGCTCTTACTCAAAAATTAAAAGAAAACGTTTGCTTGATAGTTCGCAATTTAATTGAAAACGGCGTTGACACGTTTTTATTCGGCAGTAGAAGTGAGTTTAATAAATTGTGTTA
>JAZSOI010000059.1:0-30180 GCA_045536835.1 Christensenellaceae bacterium | reverse complement strand
TATTACTTTTAGCGCTACTCACTACCACTACTTGCGGTTGTAATTGCAACGCAAACGACTAAAATTTTAATTTTACGCTTGAAAAAACAAAATCCATAGTGTATACTTTTACTGCAAACGCTTGTTTGAAAGGAGTTCACTATGGATTTTGAAATTATTGACTTTCATACCCACCCATACAAAACCGAAGAAGAGTGCATATCTATTCACCAGTCGGCAATCAAAATTTCACCTGACGAAACGATTAGGATTATGGATGAAAGCGGAGTTTCTACGTTCTGCGGTTCGGTTTTATCTCATAATTTTGCATCTAACGCAGAAGAAGCGTGGGAAAAACTTAAAGTTTTTAATGAGGACGCGCTTTATTTAAGAGATTATTATAAAGGAAGATATATCCCAGGCATTCACGTTCATCCAAACTTCGTTGAAGAGTCGATTAAGGAAATTGACAAGTATCACGCAAAAGGCGTTAATCTTATAGGTGAACTCGTTCCGTGGTCTTGGTTTTTCAATAATAATACTTACTGCACGGACGGTATGAACGAAATACTCGACTACGCTAGCCAAAAAGGTATTATTTTAAGTGCGCACCCCACCGCATTTGACGATATGGATAAACTTTGCGAAACGCACCCCAACCTTACCATAGTTGGCGCTCATCCCATTGAGCAAGAACAATTTAACCGCCACGTTGAAAGGGCGAAAAAGTATAAAAATTACTATATCGATTTATCGGGTGGCGGAATTCATCGCTACGGTGCGACAAGGCGTTTGGTTAATGAAATAGGCGCGGATAGAATATTGTTTGGATCAGATTACGCTATTTGCAATCTTCAAATGTACGTTGACGGCGTCGTTCGTGATAGTCTTTTAACAAATGAAGAAAAACGCTTGATATTAGCGGAAAACGCTAAACGAATTTTAAAAATAAAGTAATTTAAAAAGCACCGAACGGTGCTTTTTTTATTTTAACTTCTTAACGTTTTTGCCAACGACTGCCGTCGCCATTATATCTTCACTTAATAAATTTAGTTCGTCGTTTACCTTTTGAACGGTTACACTTTCAATTTGAGAAAGCCTTTTTTCAAAATCGTAAATCTCACCAGTCCTTAAAAAGTTGGACGCGTAAAACTGTGCTAGAGTTAAAGGCTTTTCTTGAGAATAAACGGTTGATGCTTTGAGTTGTGTTTTAACCTTTTCAACTTCCGCTTCCGTTACGCCGTTTTTCTTTATATCGTAGATAAGTTCCATTATTGCGTTGTACGCGTTTTTATACTCGTTTAAGTTAACGCCCGCGTAGATATTTAGGTTGCCTGCGGTTTTATAGCGCGATGCGTAGGAATAAACGGAATACGCCAACCCCATCTCTTCCCTTATCTTTCTAAACAGTCTACTACTCATTCCACCGCCTAAAACGCCTGTTGCAACTTCGCTTATAACTTTTTCGCTATCGCCGTATTTTCTAGATGGGAACGCTAGTGATATATGCGCTTGCTCAATGTCTTTATTCTTTGCAAGGTTTTTGCATAAACATACGGAGTTATGCGGTGGGGTTTCCGCCTTATTGCTTGATTTTATGAGTGGTATTATATATTTTTGAACGAGCGCGTCGGCGCGTTCTAACGTTATATTTCCAGCGAAAGAAACGACTATGTTTTCGGCAACGTAGAAGTCGCTTAAATATTTTAAAACGTCCGCTTTTTTAAAAGAAGAAACGTTTTTTGCCGGACCTAAGATAGTTCTGCCGTAGCCGTCGTCACCGTAAAACGCTTTGAGCAACAGGTCGTAACAAACGTCGTCAGGCGAGTCTTCACTCATATTGATTTCTTCGATAATGACGTTTTTTTCCTTTTCTGCTTCTTCGTCAAGATACAAGGAATTAAACACCGCCTCGGATAAGACGGAAAAAGTCTTTTCTAAACTATCTACTATCGTTTGCGCGTAAAAACAAGTGGTTTCAACCGCCGTGTACGCGTTGAAATTCGAGCCGTTTGACTCCATAATATCGGATATATCGTAGGATGAATAGGTCTTGTTGCCCTTAAAGTTCATATGTTCAATGTAATGCGATATTCCGTTATTTTTCTTAGTTTCGTTTACGCTACCAGTTCCTATCATAATCGAGAACGAACACGAAATTGCTCCACCTTCGCAAACTATTAAGTTAAGACCGTTATCGTACTGTTTTCTCTTTAACATAATTCTCCTAAACGTTGAGCATACAACACTCTGAAACAGTTAAAAGTTTCAAGTTTCTACTCTTTATCTCAATAATAATATCTTCAAGCGCAGTAAGAGTATGCGGTTTGGGGTGCATTAGTATTAAATCCCCTGCTTGAACGTTCTTCGTTGCCCTAGATATTATAAGGTTTTTATCGCTATCACGCCAGTCAATCGTATCTTTAGACCACATTATGGTTTCCATCGATAAATCTTTACTCGCCTTTATCGTTCCCTTTCCGTATGAACCTGACGGCGGAGCAAATAAGTTCATCTTATAACCCGTGAGTTTATACACTATTTGATTGCAGTTATTTATCTCGTTAAAATTACCCTTTTCACTAAGGTTTTTATGATCTTTGTGAAAATAACCGTGGTTGCCGAGTTCAAAACCACTATCTATTATAAGTTTTAGCGTTTCGGCGTTATCATCCGCCCAGCATCCTCCTACGAAAAAGGTTGCTTTTGCATCGTTTTTGATAAGAATTTTAACCATATCTTCAACGATTTCAGTATTTTCATATACGTTTATCATAAGCGAAACGCCACCGCTTGACTGTTCGCCAGAAAATCTCACTTGATACTCGCTAAGCCCCGATATAGTTACACTCCTTTCGGGGATAAACCCAACTATCGCGACTGAAACTATTACTACTGCTATTATTAAGTTTGAAATTAACGATATTTTTTTATTCAAATTAAAACTCTCCAAAATATAATATTTAGGCGAGTTTTTTAATATTCCTATTTGCCGACTTTTACGTTCAGTTTTGTAAACGATCTTAAAAGCTCTTCGCGCGTGCCTAAAACTATCTCGTCGTTGAAGATATAATACATATCGCCACCGATGTAAATACCAACGCCGTCTTTATTCGTTCTTACTCTATCTACGTTTCTCATAAGCACCGTTTCGTTTTCAACTTCGTTTGCCTGAGTAGTAGTAATTTCCATCTTCTTTTCTTTAAAGGTTATATCGATTTGCAAATCGCCCTTTTCAAGTTGCATAGCCTTGACTGTTTCTCTGTAATTTTTCCTTTGCGCTAAAAGGGTTGAAATTATTGGATAAAACGAACCGAGCGTTACTACCGCACCAAGCACGATAGATACCCAGTTTATATCTTTTGCTTGAAGTGAAAATATTATCGTTACGATGCCAAGAGAAAGCAAAATAGCCGCGAAAAAGATAGCCGTTAAAAAGGCTTTTTTCATAAATTTTTTGCTCATTTTTAAAAGTTTTTCATCGCTATATACAGAGACTGCTCTAACCATAAAAATTAAAACTCCTTGATGATTTCTTGAAGGGCACTAATGTATTGAACGCTTGCTTCGTGAACTAAACGCTCGAATTCTTCTGCTCCACCTTCCCCATCAGAAACCGCTTTAATTATTGCAACGGGAACGTTGTAAGCCTTAGCGGTAAGCAAAACTCCCGCGCATTCCATATCGCAAACTTTTGCTCCAAAATCGGCATATAGCCTTGCTTTTACGTTGTTATCGCTAACAAACTTGTCAGCAGAAGCACAAATTACAAGTTCGCTACTATTCATAACGCTTTTACAAATTTCAACTAAGTTTTCGTCAGTTTTGATAATGGGCGAAGGCTCGTTTGGATACTGGCCAACGGCAACGTCGTCAATCCCAGTTAAGTCAAAATCGTAGTGAACGACACCGCTAACGATAACCGTATCTAAAACGCCAACCGACTTTATAAGGCTTCCGCAAACACCAAAGTTTAAAATGAGCTCAACGCCGTATTCGCTAATTAGCATTTGAGTTGCTGCGGATGCGAAGATCTCGCCTATACCACTTCTAACAAGGTATACTTTTTTGCCGTGAATTTTATAGCCAAACACTAAAAAGTTACCCTTTTTCTCTTGTAAAAAACACTTGCCAGCCGTGGATAAAAAAGGCGTTATTTCCTTATCCATCGCAACGACCATACCTATAATTTTAACTTTGTTTTCCATTAGTTTTTACCGCCGTTTTTGATAAGTTCTTCGTTAGTTTTATAGGATGAAAAAACGTTTAAAACTTCAATTTCAGCATCCTTAGACCCGTCTAGCGAACGGCGAAGATTAAAGGAAAGTTCTAACTCTTTATCGCTAAGTAACAAATCTTCGCGCCTAGTTCCCGAACGGTATAAATCAATAGACGGGAAAATTCTTCTTTCGGATAAATTTCTCGATAAGAAAATTTCGCTGTTACCAGTACCTTTAAACTCTTCGTAGATAACGTCGTCCATCTTAGAACCAGTATCAACGAGCGCAGTTGCGATAACGGTTAAACTTCCGTCACCTTCAAAATTTCTCGCCGAGCCAAACATCGACTTTGGTTCTTGAAGAGATATAGGATCAATTCCGCCGGTTAGCGTTCTTCCGCTAGACGGCATAGTTTCATTATACGCTCTTGTGAGTTTGGTGATAGAATCTAATAACACTACGACGTCTCTACCGTGTTCCGCTTGCCTTTTTGCCTTTTCGATAGCAAGTTTTGATATTCTTATATGGTTTTTAGCCTTTTCGTCAAAGGTGGAGTAAATGAGTTCACAGGGAACGCTACGCTTAAAGTCAGTAACTTCTTCAGGGCGCTCGCCGATTAAAACTACCATCAAATATACGTCTTGATAATTTTTTGATATTGAAGACGCTATCTTTTTAATAAGCGTCGTTTTGCCCGCTTTTGGCGGAGAAACGATAAGCGCTCTTTGACCTTTACCGATAGGCGATAAAATATCTATTGCGCGAAGTGATAAATCGTTTTCACCGTCAACTTCTAAAGTTAAGCGCTCATTAGGATAAATAGGCTCTAACTCGTTAAAGCGAACTCGTTGCTCTCTTGATAGACTATCACCGTTTATAAGTTCTACGCTTTTAAGTGACGGCGCACCGTTATCCCTGCTACTTATTGCATAGCCTTCAACGTAATCACCGTCGCGGAGTTTAAAGTATTTTATGGAATTTGGCGAAACGTAAACGTCGGTTATGCTACTAATTTTAAAATTATCTCCACGCAAAAATCCGTGATCGTAGCCCTCGCACTTTTCAAAAGTACCCCTTACCTTTACGCCACTTCCAACGTTTGTATTTTCAAAATAGTCGTCTATAGGTTGGTTGTGAACGGTTACGTCTTCACTTTCGTCAAACTCGTAATCGGGGGCGTTTCCCTTTTTTAGCGCTTCTTCATACTTCTCGCGCTTACTCTTTCTGCCTTGAGTTTTAGGCGCAGGTATAACGCCTTCTTGAATTTTTAAGATGGCGTTAATTATTCCGTCTTTATTCATACTACCCGGCGTTCCGCCAAGTTCGGCAAGCAAATCTCTAAGCCCGTGGATATTATAAGCCGTGTCAAGATATTCTTTCGTGTACTTCATAAAATCACTCTCCCTGTTCGGAATTTAATAATATTATTCCACTATGTCCCTTATACTCAAAAGGACTATTCTTTGTTTCATACTCGTTAAAGTTACTTAAAAATTTATTTACTTTATCAATATCAACCGTGCTACCGTCTATATGATAATGCATAGGAATTACGGCTCTTGGCTGAATACTCTTTACGTAATCGTACGCACCCCGACTATCTATCGTGTAAGTTCCGCCAACTGGAATTAAAAGTAGGTCAACACCCTTTAATTTTTCGATAAGACTAGTGTTATTATATTCGCCTAAATCGCCTAAGAAAGCAACCTTAATTTTGTCAAGCACGAATAGTAAAACTGAGTTTTTACCGCGCAATGCACCTTGCTTTTCATCGTGATAAGTGTCAATAATCGTAAAAGGATATCCGTTTTTTACTAGTTTTGCATTGCTTACAAGCGATAAGTTATTGTGGTCGTAATGCCCGTGCGAACAAAAAACGAAATCGCTTTCAGTTTTGAATTCTTTTAGCCCTATGCTTGAAAAGGGATCGAGAGTAATTGAATAGTCGTTTCCTTCAATTAAAAAGTGCGAATGCCCAAAATAAGTTATTTTCATAATATCTCCACCTTGAGTTTTAACTCGTTATCTACTATATTTCCGCCCATATCTAATACGTATTTTGCTAAAATTTGAATAATATTATTATTTTCAAAAACGGAAAGATTTTTACAGTTAACGCTAGCGTGAATAGGCGCGCCTATCGTGTTTAAAATAAAGTTAAAAACTTCTCTTTCACGCAAGGTAAAACTATACGAAACGTCACCCACTGCGCTTAGCATTACTTTATTTTTGAACACGGAAAAAACGTAAGCAAGCCCACCGTCTTTTTCTAATGAAAAAGAAACGCGATGCGCACCTTGCTTACTTTCAATATTACCTTGTTTTTGATAGGTTGAAAACTGCCCGCCAGACTTGACGGAAAAAAATACGTTACAAACGCTCATAAAAAAATAAAATGGAATATGCGAAAAATCGCATAAAATAAAAGACGTTAGATTTATTCTAACATCTTTTTTAATAATTGTAAACGATTTTAGTTAATTTCGTTCAAAATTAGCACCATATTTAATTGAAATTGCCTTTGCAACCTTCTTTCCGTCCGCTCCTGCACTAGTTATACCGCCAGCGTAACCGCAACCCTCACCGCACGGATACAAATTGCTGACGCTAACGCTACTAAAATTCTCTCCCCTTAAAACTCTAACCGGGGACGACGTTCTACTCTCAACGCCAGTTAGCACCGCATCGAAAGAGTCGAAACCTTTTAGTTTTCTACCCATATCGGTAATTGCATACTTTATAGCCGAATTTATATCGCTTGAAAAAAGTTTATTAAGGTCTGCCTTTTTAACGCCCATAGCGTAACTTGGCTCAACACTACCAAACTCGTTAGAATTTTTGCCCGACAAATAGTCGCCAACGAGCATACAAGGTGCTTTATAATCACTTCCGCCTAAAACGAACGCATCTTTTTCAAGTTTGCGCTGGAAATTTATTCCACCGAACAAGTCGCTACCAAAATCGGCTTTACCAACTTGGCAAATAACTGCTGAATTTGCGTTTTTACCGTCTCGCAAGAAATTGCTCATTCCGTTAGTAACGATAGTTTCTCTTTCCGAAGCCGACGGCATTACGAAACCACCCGGGCACATACAGAAAGTAAACACACCCCTACCGTTAAAATTACTAACGAGTTTATAGTCTGCAACCGGCATGCCTAAAGTACCGGCAAACTTTCCGTATTGAGAAACGTTTATATCGCTTTGAAGATGTTCAATCCTAAGCCCAACGGCAAAGTCTTTACTCTCCATTAAAATAGACTTACGATTTAGCATTTCATACACGTCTCGCGCGCTGTGACCTACTGCTAAAACTACTTCATCAAACTCAAACTTATTTCCGTTTAAGTATACAAATTTCGCCTTATTGCCTAATATTTCAATGTCAGTAAGTTTGGTTGAGTAGAAAATCTTACCGCCTAAACGATGGATTTCATTTCTAATATTTTTAACTACTGTTTTGAGTTTATCACTGCCGATATGCGGTTTTTGAAGAAAGTCTATTTCACTAGGAGCGCCGAAACGCAAGAAGTCGTCTATCACTTCTCTTGCAAAAGTTCCGCCGACGCCAGTGTTCAACTTTCCGTCTGAAAACGCACCTGCTCCACCTTCGCCAAACTGGATATTGCACTCTTCGTCAAGTGCCTTAGTCTTTATAAACTCGTCAACAGAATTTACTCTTTCTTCAACTGGCTTTCCGCGTTCTATTAGAGTTACCTTTAAACCGTACCTAAGTAAGTCTAGGGCGCAAAAAAGGCCAGCTGGCCCCATGCCGACTACTAAGATTTCGCCTACATTTTTAACTTTTTCATAAACTTTCTCGGGCTTTTTGAAAGGTTTAATAGAAAGTTCTACTGAACAGTTGTAAACTATATCGTTTTTATCCCTTGCGTCGAGCGATTTTTTAACGAGTTTAAAGTAACTTAAGTCTTTTGCTTTAACTCCCGCTTTCTTTGCGGACTTTTCAAGCAACGCTCTATCGTCTTCATAGGGTTTAATTTTTATATTTGATAGTTTTATCATTTTATACTCTCGCTAACCGCCATTGCCGACGCAAAAGCCCACGTCAAGTTGTAACCACCACAGTCTCCGTCCACGTCTAAAATCTCACCACAGGCGTATAAACCCTTAACGAGTTTACTTTCAAGCGTCTTTTCGTTAAAATCACCCGTATCTATTCCGCCCTTAGTTACTTGCGCACCGTCAAACCCCATAGTTCCTACTACTTTTATCGAATAATCTTTGACAGCCTTTGAAATTTTATCGGCGGAAAACGAAGAAATGGGCGCACCTAAATCTTTAAACCCAGAGTTTCTAAGAACCGACGAGCCTATCTTATTGTTCATAATTCCTAAAAGTATATACTCGCCGGATAAATACGAACACTCTCTTTGCTTGTTTTCTATTTGCGTTTTAAGTCCTTCAAAAGTTAGTTCTGGGCAAAAATCTATATTGAGATAGCCGTCGCTTTCACCAGTTAAATAGGAAGACAAGTAAAAGCAAGCATTACCGCTAACGCCGTAATCAGTAAAGAGTATATCGCCCGACGTTTCGGCTAAGACTTTTCCGCCTACAATCGCTTTTGCCTTAACCTTTTGTTTAAGACCTTTAAGACCTTTAATTTTTGCCGTTTCTGTTTTAAGTTGAACAATCGACGGATAAAGTGACGTGAGCGAGTGCCCAAGACTTTGTAAAAGAAAATATCCGCTACCGTCCGTACCTAAATGTTTTTGCGATTTTCCGCCCGCGCAAATTACTAAATTTTCCGCAATCGTTCCCAATCCTTCTTCCGTTGTAATTGTGAAAGAATTTTCACAGTTTTTAACGCTTGAAATTTTTGAATTTAGCCTAATTTCAACACCTAGATTTTCGGCTTTAAAACGAAGTGCATCAACTACTGAAGACGCCTGCTTTGAAAGTGGATAAATCTTGCCGTTATCCTCAGCCAAGGGAATACCAAGCCAGTTAAAGAAAGTTTCTATTTGTGAAGAATAAGTGGTTATAACGTAATTTGCAAACTCTTCGTTTTTTCCGTGAAAATGGTGCAATTTGCCGTCTACATTACCTAAATTACACTGGCCGTTTCCAGTTTGCAAAAGTTTTTTACCAACTCTATCAAGCCTTTCAAATAAAACGACCGAGCCTTTTTTAAACTTTTTTGCAAGCATGATAGAAAGAGCAAGCCCAGACGCTCCACCACCAACGATTGCGACCTTAAATTTGCGTGAATTTTCCCTATTCATTCCCTATTTCTCCTTTATTGTTCTTATTGTAACATTTTCATCTAATTTTTGCAATAATTCCGTTGACTATTTTATGAAAAAGTATTATTATATTCTTAGAAATATAATCATATCGTAAAAAGTGTAAATATTTAGGTGAAAGATGATAGAAGCAATAAAAAATTTTTTCAGTTTGGTCGTTGACGAGTACATATATCTCGCTTGCTCTATAATCTTAGTTTTAGTGGTAACGGTGTTTTTATCAATCGTTCTCCACTCTAAGAAAAAGCGCCAGCGAGCCAAACTTAAACAAGAGGAATTTAAGTATGACACACTTCACTCGTTAACCCTTGAAGAGATTGACAATATCTCTAACAACTCCGCTAACCCCGAAGAAGTTAAACAGTACTTAACTAACGAAGCGGAAGAAACGATTACCAAACCTGCTCCGTCGGCTGAAAATAAAAAGAGTTCAAAACCCGCTCCGTCGGCAGAGAATAAAAAGAGTTCAAAACCCGCTAAACAAATAAAAGTTAAAATCGACGAAGTAAAGGATACTCAACCAAAGAAAAAGGCTCAACCTAAAACTAAAAAAGTTGAAATTGAAACCGTAAAGGATGCTAACAAACCCACCAAAAACACGGTTAAACTTGAAAAGGAAGAAGCACCCAAGATCACTAAGAAGGTAGCGCAGAGCAAGGCAAAAGCGGAAGCAAGTAAAATAGACGTTTCTAACGCAAAGGCAACCCCAACTAAAAACATAGCTAAAACCGCTAACGTTAAAACCGAGCCAGTACCTAAGAAGCAATATACTGGCAAGTGGAAAATTGTTCAAGACGACGACGGTTACTACGCAGTGTTGACTGCGTCTAACGGCGGAACGCTTTTACAAACTGAAAAGTACAGGTCGATTACCAACGTAAAAAACGGCATTGAAACTATTAAGAAAAACGTCGATAGTGGCAATTTTGCAATTAGTATCGACAAGTACGGTCACTATCATTTCAAACTATTTAACCTTTCAAATCGTTTAATTTGCATGAGTGAAGATTATTCGAGCAAGGCAAAATGTGAAAGCGGTATCGAATCGGTTAAGCGTTTTGCAAAGACAGCAAGCATTATTCAAGAAGATAAATAATTTAAAACGCCTTCGTGTGAAGGCGTTTTTTTATTGCAATTTTATATTTTCTATCTCTAAAAGCCACTCGTCCTTAAACGCGTCGCTCGGCATTTTGAAATCTCCCCTTGGCGATAAACTTACGCTACCCACCTTAACTCCGTCTGGAACGCACGAACGCTTAAACTGTTGATTGAAAAATCTGTTGTAGAAGTTTTTAAGCCATTTATAAAGCGTTTGCTCGTCGTATTCACCAGCAAAGACGTTCTTAGCGATAAAGAATATCTTTGAGGGGCTGTAAGCGCGCCTAATCGCGTAATAAAGGTAAAAATCGTGCAACGTGTAAGGTCCAACGATATCTTCCGTCTTTTGAGCGATTTGCCCTTCCTTTGGCGGAACAAGTTCGGGCGATACGGGGGTATCTAAGATATCGTCTAAGGTTTTTTTCATAACACCCTTAGATTTTGAACTTTCGTAGCCAACCAAATATTTAAGCAAGGTTTTAGGAATTGACGCGTTAACGCCGTACATACTCATATGGTCGCCGTTGTAAGTTGCCCAACCGAGCGCAAGTTCACTTAAATCCCCTGTTCCTAAGACGATACCGCCAGTTTTGTTGGCATAGTCCATTAAAACCTGGGTTCTTTCACGCGCTTGGCTGTTTTCGTACGTTACGTCGGTAACCGACGGATCGTGCCCGATATCTTCAAAGTGGGAAAGAACTGATTTTTTGATGTTTATTTCTTTTAACGTTACGCCTAAGCCGTTTGCTAAGTTAACAGCGTTGTTCTTCGTTCTATCTGTCGTTCCAAAACAAGGCATCGTAACCGCTATGATATCCTTTAAATCTCTCTTTAAAAGTTTCATTGCGCGAACGGCAACGATTAACGCAAGCGTGCTGTCAAGCCCTCCCGAAACGCCCATTACTACCGTTTTAGCGTGAACGTGCTCAATTCTTCTTTTTAAAGCGTTTGCTTGAATATCTAAAACGAGTTCGGCACGACGTTCTATCTCTACTTTATTGCTAGGAACGAAGGGGTATTTCTCAAACGTTCTAGTAAGCGTAAACTTTTTAGGAACGGACGAAAACTCTACAACCTTATATTCGCAACAATTAACGCTAGTTAAGTTCGATTTTAATTTTTCGTTAAATATAAACTCAACGTCAACGTCGGAAACGATAAGACCGGAGCTAAATTTCTTGCTTTCCGCAAGCAAGTTGCCGTTTTCGTATATATAGTTGCGACCTGCAAACACGCAGTCGGTCGTCGACTCGCCGTAACCAGCGCCCGAAACGACGTAAGCAAGTTTTAACTTTTGCGAAGAAGAACTAAGATTAGTTTTAAAACTATCGCTACCGCCAACTATTTCTGGGATAGCCGTCAAACACGCGGAAATTGAAACGACGCCTGCAACACTACTTATAAACGGCGTTATGGAATTTACGTCACCGTCAAACTCAACCGTAAAGGTAAACTTAGAATTTTCTTTACATTTATATACTATTTTACCAAACGGATAAACCTTTCCGTCAACAGTTATTTCTTTAACACCCGTGTAGGCGGAAAACGGCTTATAGGCTGAATTATCAGGCGTAAAACCTAAAATTTCGCCTTTTGAAACAACTGCGCCAACGCTAAACAATTCACCGCCGACAACAAGTGGTAAACCTATCACGGATACTACGTTTAAGTTAGCGGTTTGATTTACTATTTCGCGTAAAGCCGTTAACGACGCGTCAAGTAGCGTTGGTTGATAAAATATATCGCCAAGCGTACTGCCAGTCAAACAAAGGGCTGGAAAAACCAACAATCTCACACCCTGCTTATCCGCGTTAACGATTGCTTCGATTATAGTTTTTTTATTAGTTGACGGACTTGCCAAGCGAATTTCCGGCGTGAATGCCCCAACCTTTATAAAACCGTAATCTAAACTTCCGCTTTCATTTGGTTTACTTTCACAACCGCCGAGCGCTTTTATTATCTTATCCAGAGTTTCGTATTTAACGCTTTTAGTTTGATATGCCATAATTTTATTTATCGTCCCAAGCGGAATTCCGCTGAGTTTAGACAACTCAGCATTAGTCATTTTTTTATCGTTTTTTATTAGTTTTACTTGTTTGATTTGTTCATTTATATTGTTATTCATATTATCACCTGAAAATATTTTACCGTTTTTTATAATATTTGTAAAGCATTTATCAAAAATATATTAAATTATTTTTTACTTTTAACTGTTGACCTTTTTTTATATTTTTGTTATTATATCTAAGTTAGTATAAATTATTATAAAGGACACACTATGGAAAACGTTAAAAGAAAAGGCGGATTTGCAAGCGGAATAGGTTTTATTTTAGCCGCTGCAGGCTCTGCCGTAGGTCTTGGAAACTTATGGGGCTTCCCATACAAAACTGCCGATAACGGTGGCGCTGCGTTCGTATTTTTGTACATTGCTTGCGTTATATTTATCGGTTTAAGCATCATGATTTGCGAAATCTATTTAGGTAGACGTTCGCAATCAAACCCCATTACTGCTTTTAAGAAAATCAACAAAAAAATCGGTTGGTTTGGCTTACTTGCAGTACTCGTTCCGTTAATCATCACCTTTTACTACTCGGTACTTGGCGGATATACCGTAAAATACGCGTTTAACTCTTTTTGGGGCAACAACGGAAACCTTGCTAATTTTGCAGGTAGTTCTTGGCAAGTTATATTGTTTACGTTATTATTTATAGGCTTTGCGCTCGTTGTCGTTATGATGGGTATCAAAAGCGGTATTGAAAAGGCTTCAAAGGTACTTATGCCCGCTTTATTTATCCTTTTAGTATTAGTAGTAATTTTCGTTCTTTGCCTTGGCGATGGCGTTGGCGCAGGCTTAAAATACTATCTTATCCCCGATTTCTCGGCGATAACTTGGAAGAGCGTGCTTGCCGCTATGGGTCAAGCGTTTTATTCACTTTCACTCGGTATGGGCGCAATGATAGTTTACGGCTCGTATACTGGAAAAGAAATCAATATCGTTAAGTCAACCGGTATGATTTGTATTTTCGATACCTGCGTTGCACTTCTTGCTGGTATGGCTATTTTCCCTGCCGTGTTCCACTTTGCTGCAGTTGAAGGAATTGAAGCTTCTTCACTCAATCTTCAAGGTATGATGCTTATGTTCAATACTTTACCCAAAGTATTTGAAAGCATCGGCTTCTTTGGAAATATCATTGAATTTTTATTCTTTGCAATGGTTATTATCGCTGCGGTTACTAGCGTTATTTCCATTATGGAAGTTGCAAGCCAGTTCATTATTCAAAAGTTTAAGATAAAAAGAAAGATTGCAACGAGCATTATCGCAGTTTTATCTTTCATAGCCTCTATCCCCATTGCAATCTCGCTTGGAAACAATATCAACGGCGTAACTTCGTTACACATCTTTGGAATTGACTTACTCTCTTTCTTAGACGCTATCACTAACACAGTTTTAATGCCTATTTGCGCACTCTTTTCTTGCTTGGCTGTCGGTTGGTTTATCACTCCTAAAAAAGCAATGATAGAACTTAAAGAAGACGGAAATAAATTCGGCGCGCTTGAAAAACCGCTCGGCATTATGATTAAATTCGTAGTTCCCGTGTTAATAATGGTTATTGAAGTGTTCGGCGTTATTGACCTTATCTTCCCGCAAGATAAACTTGGCGTTAGAAATTTCTCGTCTGGCGGTTTAGCAGTTGCAATAACATCGCTTATAATTATTACCATCGTAATTGCAGTTTACTTTATCTTCCTTAAAAATAGAGAAACTGGCACTAACGCTGACGAAATCGATTGATAATTACTACAACGCAGTATTGCGAAGTAAATAACGAATTAAAAACGCTCGGCGATGCCGAGCGTTTTATCTTCACTATTTAGTTTTATTCAGCGTTTTCCACAATTTGATTTTATCACTTACTTGCATTACGCCTTAAAACTCTTGTGGATACTTGCTACTTAATAAAGGTTAAGTAGTTCATTGGTCTTCTCCTTAGGGGTTATTTTTTATTATTAGAACAAAAATATATATGGTGGTACGTCATTTAAACCTCCTATAATAGATAGGTTTTAGGATCTTAGTACATCGGTTTGTTCCTCCCTTTTGTACTTTTATTATAAAATATAATTGCCTACCCGTCAATACGTTTTTTAAAAATTTTACCCAACTTTATTTTTCAAAAACCCCTTTACAATCGCAAAAAATCGTGTTATCATTAAAAGGTAGGGAACCTAAAACCCTATGATAAACTGTTTAATAATAAACTAAAAGGCTATGCTTCAAAGCATAGCCTTTAATCTTTATTCCTTAATCTTCAAAATCTTCTATAGCATCAGCCGTGCCGATGTAAACGCATTTACCCTTCATCTTTTTGATGGTGTTAGAGCCTTCTTCAAGGTCATCGTAATAAGCCTTAGCATCATCTTTCGATTCAAACCAGTATACCCAAATGCTTTCATTATCTAAGATACTACCTTCAACTGCGTAAATACCTTCAACTGCCTTTTCGGGAAGAATATTTTCATCAACAGCGGTTACGGAATAACCTTCTTCTTTCATTTTAGTCGTAGCTTTTTCTGCATTCGCAGGGATACAAGCAACGAGTATTACCGATAACATAACGGTGAGTAAAGTAGCCGACAAAAGTTTTGCAAATTTTTTCATATTTTTACTCCTTTTTTATTTTAATATAATATGTAATTTTTAATTTGTCAATACGTAAAATTAAAAAAACGACTGTAATCTTTACAGTCGATTTTTTTATTTCCTAAAATCTTTTACAGCCTTTTCAGTACCAGCGTAAGCACACTTTCCGCTAGATTTTTTTACTGGATACATATCATCTATCCAATTCTCAACAAAATCTTTAGCTTCGCTTGAACTATTAAACCAAAACGCCATTAAACCTTCGCCCTCTTCTACGTTATACGCCTTAAAGCCTATTATTGCACCGTCAGTTAAAAAATAATCTTCGTCGATTATATCAACGTTGTAACCCTTTTCTTGCATTTTGGTAACGGCTTCGTCAACAGAACTTGGAACGCACGCAGTAAAAATAAAGCAAAGCACAACGATGGATAATAATATTGATAATACTCTCGTTAACTTTTTCATAATGATATTGTATGCTAAAACCTAAAATTTGTCAAGAAAAAAGGCTATGCGGTTTGCATAGCCTTAAATACTAAATTAGTCGAAATCTTTAACGCCTTGTTCAGTTCCCCAGTAAACTACTTTGCCCTTTATATGAACGGTTATACCTTCTTCATCATCGCCGATGGCTTCCTTGTACTCATTATACCATGCTTCTGCATTATCTTTTGTATCAAAGTAAATCACAGAAATAGCAAAATTATAATCATCTTCCACTTCAACAAAAGCGGCAACTTGATATAAACCGCCTTCAATGTCAGTACTTTCTTCAACAAGGTCTACAACCTCAACGGTATAACCTGCTTTTTCAAGCTTTTTTTTCGCCTTTTCAGCACTGCCAGGTACACAAGCCGTCATAACGAGAGCCGTCATAACAACGAGCATTGCAACTGACAAAATTTTAGCAATTTTCTTCATAATATTTTCTCCTTTTTAAGCCGTTAACGGCTATACACAAAGTATAAACCTTTAAAACGCACCTTGTCAATAGGGTTTGTGAAATTTTTTTCACAATTGCTTTTAATAAACGATATTTATTCGACGTCAATAATATTAAAAAATAAAAACGATTTACTAATTTTAAGTAATTTTAAAAATATTGTTTAAAAAAGATATACAAAATCAAAAAAATATGTTAAAATACTTATGCTTTATTGCTGTGGGTTCGAATCCCACCGCGCAACACGAAGTTTAAAATTAAATACTATATGGAAGTGTAATTCGACGTTCGTCGAAAAACCGCGAAGAGGTCATAACGGTCCTGACTCGGCGCTTGCGTCCGCCAAAGGCGGTAATCAGGTATAACGGCGTAGCCGACCTGATTTCTCAATTTTCAAAGATTAAAATTAAATACTATATGGAAGTGTATCGAAGAGGTCATAACGGCCCTGACTCGAAATCAGGTATACGGCAACGTATCGTGGGTTCGAATCCCACCGCTTCCGCCAACAAAAAACCACCAAAGATGGTGGTTTTTTTGTTGCTAGTGGTATTCTCACCAAGGTTCGTTCGCTCGCCGCGGACGGCAACCCTTTTGTCGCTTTGCGACATTTCCCCTAACAGGGGAATCCCCCACCGCTTCCGCCAACAAAAAACCACCAAAGATGGTGGTTTTTTGTTGCTGGCGATATTCTCACCAAAAATTAGTAAATTGAAAACCGCTCGAACTTGCGAGCGGTTTACTTTATATCTTCAGTTAATTCTTCAAAAGTTATTTCAAATACGTTAAGCATCTTTATAATATTATAAAGCGACGGCTCAACCTTATTACACTCCCATTCACTCACCCTTTGTTGAGTGGTTTGCATCATTTTAGCAAAATCAAGTTGGCTAAGCCCTTTTTGTTTTCTATACATTTTTAAATTATCGCCAAACGTACTCATAATTTTATGTTACACTAAACTAAGTGTTTTTATTTGATATACACTAAAATTAGTGTTATAATGCAATTGCAGTTTGCGCCGATTGTTATTTTTTTCAAATTATTCTTTTTAAAATTTTCATTTTTCGCTATATTGTAGCAGCGATATAGTTGTTTCAATTATCCTAGGTATCCGTTAGGCGCGAGTTGGTTTAATGCCAACTCTTTCTTTTTAACAAAAAGCCAACCGATTTGGTTGGCTTTTATCATCTTTTAACTTTGTTTTTTAATTTTATTATTGACTTTAATATTATTAAAGTTTAAACTAAACGTATGGATAAAATTACGCTATTTAACGAGATTGATAAACTTTTACCAAAGTACGTTGAACTTTTAAAAGAAATCACTAAAATTGAAAGCCCTACCGACTGTAAAGAAGGGGTTGATAAGGTTTTAGAGTGTATTTTTAAAACGGCAAAAAGCCATGGCTATGAAACGGATATTTCTCTACAAGAAGTATCTGGTAACGTAGGCACGGTTACTTTTAACCCTACCGCAAAAAATATACCTATCGTTTTTTCCGGGCATATGGATACCGTGCATCCACTCGGCACGATTAAATTAAACCCAGTAAGAATTGAAGGCGATATTCTATACGGACCGGGCGTTTACGACTGCAAAGGTGGAATAATTTCTTCACTACTTGCAATGGAGGCGCTCAAAAACGTTAATTACACTAAAAGACCTGTAAAACTAGTTCTTCAAAGCGATGAAGAAAACAGCAGTATTTTCTCCAACAAAAAAACTGTTGAATATATGGCGCAAGTTTCAAAAGACGCTATTGGATTTTTTAACGCTGAACCATACGTTAAAGGTTTCGTTTCAACCGAAAGAAAAGGCATTATTCGCTACGAGTTTAAAATTTCAGGCGTTGCCGCTCACTCGGCAAAATGTTTTGACGGCGCAAACGCTATAACCGAAGCCTCGCATAAGATAATTAAACTTGAAAAGTTTAAAGACCCCGACGGTATCACCGTTAATTGCGGACTAATTAACGGCGGAACTGTTGCAAACACCGTTCCAGATACTTGCACCTTCGTTGCAGATATTCGCTTTAAAACTCGCGAGCAATTAAACGAAATTAAAGAGTTCGTTCAAAAAATAAACGACGAAATTACCGTTCAAGGAACTTCTTCAACGGTAAAGGAAGTTAGTTTTAGAACGTCGATGGAAAAGACGAGTAAAAACGAAGAACTTTTAAAAGCCGTTAACGAAATTTTCGTTAAACACGGCATGCCTACTTTAACTGCAAGGTGTGGTGCGGGCGGATCGGATGCGGCGGATATATCAACCTACGGAATACCCACGCTTGACAGCGTTGGTGTAAGGGGCAAAAATATGCACTCACTAAACGAATTTACCTATATTAGTTCTATTAGCGAAAGCGCAAAAATGCTTGCTATAATCGCATTAGAAATATAAAACTAAGCCAACCGAATTCGGTTGGCTTTTATCATATTTTGATTACGTATTTTTGCGGTGTTACGATACCTTTTAACTCTTCAACAAGTATTCCACCGTGCTTTTTTATAACTTTTCTCGACGGAATATTTTCCTTATAACAACATAAAACTATTTCTTTACACTTACTATTTAACTCTTTAAACTTTTCTATTGCAAGCGTTAAAATTAAGTTTGCATAACCCTTTCCGCGCTCGCTAGGAGATACTGAATAACCAATATTCCCTTCAAACTCTTCAAACAGCGTTTTAGTAAGATACGGCCGAATAACTACAGCGCCAACTAAACTCCCTTCAACCTCTAAAACGAACTGATAGGACGGATAATTAGGCTGTTCATACGATATAAAAGGAACGTTTTCATATTCGGTTAGTTTATCTAAAAACGCTTTATACTCGTAGCCGTCTTCAATTCTAACGCCCTTTATTGCCCCACTTGACAAAACTTGTTCGCTCAAATATTTAGTAAACGATAATTCATCGCTTAAAGATAATTTTCTAAGTTTCATAATTTTTCACCTTTTCTATACTCAATAGGCGTAACGCCGAAAGCCTTTTTAAAATACTGCACGAAATACGACGGATTTGAAAAATTACAACGCTCGGATATTTGCGCCACCGTCATACTCGATATTTTCAGCCAGTTTTTACTCTCTTGAAGTCTCTTTTTAATAACGTAATCGTAAACGCCAACGCCAACGTTTTTCTTAAATGCGTGCATAAGCGTGGTTTTGTTTATATAAAACTTTTCCGATAGCGTTTTAACGGAAATATCTTCTAGAAAATGCCCGTCTATGTACTTTTTGACTGAGTTTATAAGTTCGTTGCTACCCCTTTTTACGTTGGGGACTGGAATTTTACTTGCCAAAAACAAAACTTCGTTAATAATTAGAGAAAAAAGTAAGTTGGCGTTATCTATAAAGATTTTACCCTTGTTTTCATAGTCCTTTACTATTTGTTCAACGTAAAAACACACCCTTTCACCACCCGCGTACGAGCGCAGTGCATTATCACCACCGCCAAGCGAATAGTTTTCAAGCCCTATAATATACACGCCGAAATTGTTTGATAAACTCTCTTCACTATGATAAACGTCAGCGTTCACGATAAACAAGTCGCCTTGCTTTACTTCGTGCCGAGCGCCGTCCGTATTAAACACACCCTTTCCACTTTTAACGACCATAATTTCGGTGATGTTATGAGAAACGTAGTCTTGCCGTGCGCTATCTAAAAGTTCTAATTCAGCAACGTAGGCAAGTTTTATTCCTAGGTTGTTTTGAATATTAAACTCTCTAAGTTCAGTTATCTTAAACATAGTTTAATTATAACAACGCATAATAAAACTGTCAATAAAATAGCATTATTTTGATATAAAAAGGCATTTTTATTACTTTAAACAAAGTGATTATAATTATATAATATAATTAGAAAGATGATTTTCTAAAATTATCAATAATAAGGAGAATTAGAAATTATGGCAAAATCAAGATACGTTGGCGGTTATCCCGTTATAGGTATTAGACCTTGTATAGACGGTCGTCGTGGACCGATGATGCTTCGTGAATCGCTCGAACCTACCGTTTGGGCTATGGCAAACGCTGCTAAAAAGTTGTTTGAAGACAATCTTTTTTATTCAAACGGCGAACCTGTTAAAGTAGTTTTAGCAGATACTTGTATCGGCCGTGTAGCGGAAGCGGCTGCTTGCGCTGAAAAGTTTAAAAAAGAAGGCGTTGATATTACGTTATCAGTAACTTCTTGCTGGTGCTACGGCTCTGAAACTATGGATATGGACCCCAACACCATCAAAGCAGTTTGGGGCTTTAACGGTACTGAAAGACCGGGTGCGGTTTACCTTGCCGCAGTACTTGCAGGCCACGCTCAAAAAGGCTTACCTGCTTTCGGTATTTACGGACACGAAGTTCAAGACTTAGACCAAGTTAGCGAAATTCCCGAAGACGTTAAGGAAAAACTCCTTCGTTTTGGTCGCGCTGCGGTTGCAGTTGCTACTATGCGCGGTAAATCTTACCTTCAAATCGGTTCTCAATGTATGGGTATCGCAGGTTCTATCATTGACCAAGATATGTTAGAAAGTTATTTCGGCATGCGCGTTGAGTCGGTTGACGAGGTTGAAATTCTTCGCCGTATGGAAGAAGGCATTTACAATGAAGAAGAATATCAAAAGGCTCTCGCTTGGACGAAAGAACACTGTAAAGAAGGTTGGGACGATAACCCCGACACCGTTCCTTTCTTAGGTAAAGACCACAAGATTAAGTTTACCCGTGAAGAAAAGGATAAACAATGGGAATTCACCGTTAAAATGTACTGCATTATCAAAGATTTAATGGCTGGTAACCAAAATCTTCCCGATGCGTTCATTGAGGAAAGAGCCGGTCACAACGCGATTGCCGGCGGTTTCCAAGGTCAACGTCAATGGACGGACCACTGGCCCAACTGCGACTACCCCGAAGCACTTTTAAGTTCGACGTTCGACTACGAAGGTGCTAGAGAACCTTACACTTTAGCAACTGAAAACGACGTTTTAAACGGCATGGGTATGCTTATGATGCGCCTTTTAACTCACCGCGCTCAAATCTTTGCCGACGTTAGAACTTACTGGTCGGGCGACGCTACTGAAAGAGTTACCGGCTATAAACTCGAAGGTAAAGCAAAAGAATCAGACGGTATTATCCACCTTTTGAACTCTGGTGCTGCTTGTCTTGACGCTAGCGGTGTTTGTACCGATGAAAACGGCAACGCCGTTATGAAGAAATGGTGGGAAGTAACCGACGAAGATATCAAGAAGATGACCGACGCTACCGTTTGGTGCGAAGCAGGTTTCGATAACTTCCGTGGCGGTGGTTTCTCGAGTCACTTTGACACTTACGCTGAAATGCCGGTTACTATGATTAGACTTAATCTCGTTAAAGGCTTGGGCCCCGTTCTTCAAATTGCTGAAGGTTGGACTGTAAACCTTCCCAAAGAAGTTAACGATAAGCTTATGAAGAGAACTAACCCCACTTGGCCTTGCACTTGGTTTGCTCCTCGTTGTGACGGCAAGGAAGGTAGTCCGTTTAGAACTGCTTACGAAGTAATGCAAAACTGGGGTGCTAACCACGGTGCGATTTCTTACGGCCACATCGGTGCGGACCTTATCACTATGTGTTCAATGCTCCGTATCCCCGTATGCATGCACAACGTGCCTGAAAAAGACATTTATCGTCCTGCTTGCTGGAACGCGTTCGGTATGGATAAAGAAGGTCAAGATTACAGAGCTTGCAAAACTTACGGCCCAACTTTTAAGAAATAATAATTTAACTGCCGAGAAACTCTCGGCAGTTTTTTATTGTGTTTTTATTTAATTAGTGTTAAAATAAAGTTATGTATAACTTTTTTGTTGATGAAAACGCTAAAACGCTTGACGGATACGCAATTTCAGGTAAAGACTATAACCATATTAAAAACGTTCTTCGCATGAAGACTGGGGAAGATATTTTAGTAACCTTTGACGGTAAGAGTGATTTATGCTGTATTTGTGATTTTACCGCTAGCGAAGTTCTAGTTAAAATTATCAAGCCCGATTATCAAAGCACGGAACTTAAATGCGATATAACCCTTTTCCAAGGCATTGCTAAGGGCGAGAAAATGGAACTTATTATTCAAAAAGCCGTTGAACTTGGAGCAAAAGAGATAGTTCCAGTTGAAATGAAAAGGTGCGTTGCTAAAATTGAGAAAAATAAAGTAAAGCAAAAGACGGAAAGATTTAATCTTATATCGGAAAGCGCGTCTAAACAATCTAAGCGAAACGTTATTCCAAAAGTCTTAGAACCTATGAGTTACGACAAAGCGCTTGAGTATGCTATGGGGTTAGACTTACTTATCGTTCCTTACGAGTGCGCGGAAGGCATGCAAGCAACGAAAGAGTGTTTGCAAGCGATAAAAAGCGGGATGAAAATAGGCGTTTTGATAGGCTCTGAAGGTGGGTTTGATGAAGGTGAGATTGAAAAGGCAAAAGCGCTTGAAAACGCTAAGATAATATCGCTTGGCAGTCGCATTTTAAGAACTGAAACGGCGTCGATAACCGCCCTATCGCTTTTGATGTTACAGATTGAACTAATTTAATACAAATAATAAAACGACGGAACGCTCCGTCGTTTTTTATTGTGTTTAATATACTTTTTCGCCTTGAAGGTAAACTTGCTTTACACTAAACTTATCGTCAACTAAGATAAGGTCGGCAACCTTGCCAACTTCTACCGAGCCGTAGTCTTTATCTATTCCTAAAAGTTTTGCGGGATTAAGCGTTGCAAACCTTACCGCGTGAGATAAACCGTAGCCCGTGTAACTCATAACGTTTCTAACTGCGTTGTCAAGCGTTAAGTGTGAGCCAGCGAGCAAGCCGTTTGCGTCGTAGTTAAGGTCTGCACCGAATTTAATTCCCTTAGACTCGTCGTTTTTATAGTCGCCAGTCTTTGGGAAACTATCGGTTATAAGTATTACCTTTTCAATGCCCTTTGCCTTGATTGCCGCGCGAACTGAATAGGGAGATAAGTGAATACCAGACTCATCGCAAATAAGTTCAATAAACATATCTTGATTGCAAAGCGCGTATTCATCAACCCCTGCACCAAACTTTGCTTGGTTAATTCTAGGTGCTTGACCGGAATCACCGTGGTGAGTTTGAAGTTTTAAATTTGAATTATAAACCTTTTCGCATTGTTCACTAGTTGCACCAGAGTGACCGAGCGCAAACACGGTGTTTGCGTCTTTTTCCTTAGCGTAGTTCATAATGTCAACTATATTCGACCTATCGGGGTCTATTGCCCAAACGCGAACGAAATCGCCTATACCGTCGATAAGTGCGGTGTACTGCTCTTTCGATATCTCGCCCGACCACTTAAAGAGTTGACTGTTACTGCCCGATGCTCTCATAAAAGGACCTTCCATATAAAGACCTTTTATAGCCTTTCCTAAGCCAGACTTTGAAAACTCTTTGAGTTTTTTTGCACCGCCGAGCATATCTTCCAAACTCATCGTTTGATAAAAGGTTGGAAGAATAGTCGTTTCGCCGTGCTTTACGAAATGTTCAACGCACGCACTTGAATTATCGACGAAAAAGTCGTTTTCCGAGCCGTGATTGTGGATATCGATAAGACCAGGAGCGGTATAAAGACCGTTTGCATCGATAATTTCAGCACCGCAAGGTATAGTAAAATCTTTCGCTTTGCAAACGTTTACGATTTTATCGTTTTCAACGGCAACGATACCGTCGAAAATTATACCGTCGGGAAGAATAACGTTGGTGTTAATTATAACTTTCATAAATTTCCTTAAAATACTTTGATTTTACTCTCTTTTTTATCGTGACGGATATCGTCAAAACTCCAACTTCTAAATGGAGCGGCAATCGCTTCAGAAACGTAGCAAATACCCGGTTTTAATCTCATGATACTTGCTGGGCATTCCATAGAAATAGGACCGTAGAGTTGAAGGCGCGACGCCATGCGTTGCCAAGTGTCGCCAGTAGGATTATTTAAGATATTGTGAACTTCAAAACTTTCCCTAGCGTTAACGATATCGTAAGGTCCGATAGTTGCTGCCATTGGGGGAACTGCCCATACGTCACCCGATGCGCCCATAGGTCCAAAGAGCGAGTTTTCGCAAATGGTTAAGGGGTTTTGAGTTACTAAACCAGACTTAATTTTAATAAATTCTTCAATGCTATCCGCTGCAAACTCTTTCGTTCTAGGATCGATAAACGCGGTGTGACCGGGCCAACCAGTAGCGGAATAAACTACGTCTGCTCCACCAACGTCTTGAATAATTTGAGAGTATACGCCACGAGCCTTGTTATCGTTGTTGAAAGTATGCCAATGAGAAATATCGGGGCGTAAATCTTCTCTTATTTTATAGTAGAAATGTTCCATAAAGGACGCACCAAGACCTGCACCGTAAGTAAGGGGTGCAACGTTGCCGTCTTGATCTGCCCACTCGTCCATCGCAAACGCGTGAACGTTCCTTAAACTAATATTGTTTCTATTAACGAGTTCGGCAACGGAACCGTAAGCATCGGGCCATTGGTTAGGACAAATCATAGTGAAAGGCTTATTTTCCTTATCGCTTTTAACTAAACGATAGAACATATCTGCAACCATAAGTAAAGTGGGGTTCATAACCACCTTTACTTGATAGCCGTTTTCGTTAGTGTATTCCATATCTTTTCTTTCGATATTTCTTACTCTTTCAAGTTCTTCAAGCGGAAGTTCGCTGTGAGGAAGCCAAGATGCCGGTTTAAATTTAAATTCGTCGTAAAGTCCCATAAAGTTAATCTCCTAATGTTTATAAATTTTTATTGTAATTATCAAATTTTTTGATATATTTTTGAACGCTTTCTTCATTTGGCTCAACGGTTTTGCCGTTAAAATCAAATTTAATAAATTTGCCACTAATACCCTTTCTCACAACGGAATACGCACCGAAACAGCATCCGTCCGCTTGCTCGGAAAGGTATAGTTTTTCGCCTAGAACATTTGATAAAATATCCATCCAAACACCACTTCTAGTTGCTCCGCCAGTTACGATAATATTACCAAACTCAAAACCGCTGCGCTTATAAATGTTTAAAATTTGCTTAATCTCAAACGCAACGCCTTCCATAGTCGCTTTAAAAATATCGCCCTTGTCGTGTTTATAATGTGCGTTTTTGATAGCAAAACTAAGTACGTTTTGTCCGCGATACGGTCCGTTTCCAGAAACGAAAGGATAAACTAGCAAGTTCTCGTCGATTTCCTTACTTTCAGCGAGCGCGTCCATTTCCTTATACGGAAGACCGAACAAGTTCTTTTCCCACTCTAAAACCGTGCCTGAACTCACTGCGGAATTGAAGTAACCGTAGTCACCCGCCGGATGACGGCGATAAGCAAAATTGCCCTTGATTTTTTCTTGGTTTCTCGCAAATACAACCCAAGTAGTACCAGTTGAAACTATAACGTCGTTATCCGAAAAATAGTTCGCACCAAGGCTTGCCGCAAACTGATCGTGAAGACCAGCATAAACGGAAATATTGCCCTTTAAGGCGGTTTCTTCCATAAACTTTGTATTAGCGTAGCCTATAAACTCACCTGCTTGAACGATTTTTGGAAATTTACTTTTGGGTATTCCGACAAGGTTTAAAAGCCTTTCGTCGTAACCGTTAAGATCAACGTCGTACACTCCCATCATTGCGGCGCTCGTGTAATCGATAACCGCTTTGCCGGTGAGTTTTAAGTAGATGTAATCAGACGTTGAAAGAACGAACTTTGCCTTTTTAAAAGCACCTGGTAAATTGTTCTTTACCCAAAGGTATTTTGCAAGCATATTGCTTGCGCCCATTTGCTTTCCCGTTAACGAATAATACTTGTCCTTTAACGTTTCCGCTTCCTTTTCGGCGCGCTTATCCATCCAAGTTATAGCGTTAGTAAGCGGAATAGGTTGACCGCTTTCATCAACGTCCGCAAACAAGTAACTACCGCCTTGCGCGGAAAAGGACATCGCTTTTATTTCACCGCTAAAATCTTTCGTTGCGTCTTTAACAGACGACACTACCGCGTCGTACCAGTCCTCAGCGTTTTGCTCGAAAAAATTCTCGCTAGGCGTTATCAAGCCGTAGCCTTTATAACCTTTGCCAACAACGTTGCCGTCGTCGTCAAAGAGTATGGATTTAGTACCAGTCGTACCTAAATCAATGCCAAGATAATAATTCATTAGTCTATTCCTTAAAACTTGATGCCGTAGAGATTTGCCGCGTTGTTGCACATGATATCCTCAACGTCCTTTTTAGTTAGAGTTAAGTTCTCAGCGCACTTTTTAAATCCGCGAATAATTTCGTAGGTGAAGTTAGTAATCGTTTCTTCGTCGCTTTCTCTCATGTGTTCAGCATCCGAAACGTCACCGTAAAGTCCGCGCGGAACGACGTTAATATAATATCCGTCTTCCGAAATACGATACATTCTCATTTTTGCAATGGGCATATCCGTGCCGAACATTACCCTTTTCGTTCCAACTGCTTCAATGCACTTTTCAGTCGCAAGTGGTAAAGTGTTGGCGCAGAAGTCAAACATCATATTTTTTGTGTGCTTTAAAGTATCGAACGCGTTGCCGATATCTTCAGGAGCGTACGCTCTACCAATGTGTGCAACGATGAGTTTAACGTTAGGATATTTTTGCTCAATTTCCATTAAGTCACGAATATTTTGAGGGTCTTTAAGTCTATCAGGGCGAGATATATGAAGAACTACCTTCCAACCGTGTTTATTAGCAACTTCCAAGTGGTGATGTGGTAAGAAATCAAATACACCTGCGTTTGCACCGACAACGCCAGCCTTGCAGTTGTTAAGATACGGTTTTAATCCTTGAAAACCACCCTTTGAAACTTCTTCTTCTAAAAATTCCCCACTCATATCGTAATGAGAAAGATATAACGCGGGATAATTATATTCCTTTGCTTTATCTTTAATATATTCGTTACCTAACGCAAGGTTAGCGCCTGGAGTACCAAATAATACAGGAACTACGTTTTGATTTGGAAATAAATCTTTATAAGTTTGAACTATATCCTCAATAGAACAGTCTTCTGCAACTCTACCAGGCCAGTAAACGGGACCTTCCGTTTTTTTCATAAACTCTTTAAGATAAACGTGAGTATGCGTATCAACGATATTTTTAGGTAAAAACTCGTTCAATTCTTCTTGGTAAACTTTTTTATCGTAATCGGTTAACTTAAATCCAAACATAATTACTCCTTAAATAATACTTATTTAATCGATTTTATCAAATTAAAACGGCGTTGTCAATAGTTTAAAGTGATTTTTTGAGCGTTTCAATCAACGTTCACAATTTTAACGTTAATTCCACGCCCTTGAAGTTCCTTTTTCATGCCATCGCTTAACTTATCGTCGGTAATAACGGCGGTAACGTCTAAGCCGTTTGAAAAACTGACCATTGCACTTGAGCCAAACTTATGAAAGTCAGTAAGAATAATGGTACTATCTGCCGACGAAATAGCCGTGGTGCATATCTTGGCGCTTTCAAACTCAGTCGTTGTAAAACCAAACTCTAAAGTATAGCCGTCAGTCCCTAAAAAGCACTTGTCAAAATGACAGTCCTTTATACTCTTTTCCGTCATATAACCGCAAAAGTCTTTACGGTTTGGGCGGTACGTTCCGCCTATAAGGTTAACGACGGCAAGTTCGTTCAAAACGTTGATTATCATATAAGAATTAGTGAAAACCTTAATATCTTTTAAGATATTTTGCCTTATAGCGTCGGCAAGCGCCATACTGAAAAGGCAAACGGTCGTGCCGGAGTCTAAAAACAACACGTCCCCGTCTTTTACCAGCGAAACGGCGTAATTTGCTATCGCCTTTTTCTCTTTAACGTAAAGTTCTTTCGACACGTCGTAACGATAAAAATTATACGAACTATCAGGTAGCGTTATCTTTCCGTGCGAACGTATTCCTAAACCCTTTTCTTCCATTCGAGAAAAAAGCCTACGCGCCGTCGCTTCCGAAACGGAGAGTTTTTCCATCGCTCCCTTTAACGTTATCGAGCCGTTGAGTTGCATTTCTTTAAGTATTACGTTTTCATCCGCCAAAGTTTTCTTCATACTATCGCTCCAAATATTTATACGCTTACAGTTTACAGTAAAACGCTCAAATTGTCAAGCAAAACGCTCAAATTTATTATTTTTAATATAAAAGGTTGACAATTTTTTAATATAAAAGTATCATTTATTTAATAGTAAAATGGCTATTGAATAATAAATAGTTGATTAGTGTTTATACGGTTTGACAAGTAAAACGCAAAGAAAGACAATCGTTCTAGTGAGGGCGCATACCCAGTGCGGTCTGTAACCGAACTAAACGTTTGTATTTCAAAGCGAGTTGCCGTCAAAAATTAATTAGAGATTATGAAAGAGCCAAAAGGAGTTTGTTATGAGAAAGATAAGAACACCATTTTTTGAAATAGGAACTAAGAACTATATTTACGGTGATGACGTTTTAGCGCTTGCAAAGCGTGCGGACGAACTTGCTGAAAAGTACGATATCGACGTTTTGTTCACTACGCCCTACTGTGATATTAGGCGCGTTGCTGAAAACACTAAAAACTTAATTATCATCGCACCTTATATGGATACTATTTATCCAGGTCGCGGTATGGCGTGCGTATTGCCTGAAAGTTTAAAGGCTGCGGGTGCTCACGGCGTAGTCGTTAATCACTGCGAAAAGCCTATGAGTTTACCGCAGATTAAAGATACTATTAAAAGAGCAAGAGAACTTGACTTTATCGTGTTTGCCTGTGCGGACACTACTGCTGAAGCGCAAGCGCTTGCACATTTAAAGCCCGACATTATAAACCCCGAACCGAGCGAGCTCATCGGCGGTGGCGACGGTAAAGTTTCGGATATGAGTTTCGTTAAAGACACTATCGATGCAATTAAGGCAATCGACCCCGACATTTACGTTGAACAAGCGGCAGGCATTACTAACGGCAAGCAAGTTTACGACTTTATTATGGCAGGTAGCGAAGGCGCGGGTGCGGCGTCGGGCATCGTTAACGCAAAAGATCCGTTTGCAGTTATGGAAGAAATGATAAAGGCAACTCGTCAGGCTGCTGACGATCTTAAAAAGTAATAAGGAGAACTAATATGATTTATAAAAATAAAATTCAAGTTGAATCAGACCATAAGGAAGTAACTTTCCACAACGTTACCGCAGCAGTTAAGGAAACTGTTAAAAATTCCGGCATTAAAGACGGTATCGTAGTAGTATACTCTCACCACACTACTTGTTCGGTAATCACTCAAGAGTGTGCGTTCGATATGTCAATGACCGGAAGAGAAACTTTACAACAAGATTTAGTTGACTCTATGGAAAAGATTTGCCCGAGTTACACTAGAGAGGGAATATATCTTCATCCAGGCCCTAAGGCACTTAAATTCGCCGAAGAACACGGCGAAGACGCAAGGGGTTGCCACAACACCGAAGCGCACCTTATCTCGTCAATTATCGGCAGAAGCGTAACGGCTGTTATTGACGACGGCGTTATTGACCTTGGCGAATTTGGTTTCATTTACTTTATCGATTGGGACAAGACTCGCGGAAGAAAGAGAACCGTTCAAATTATGGTTATCGGCGAATAATTAAAAAAACTAAAAGCACGGCATAGCCGTGCTTTTTTTGTTATATGCAACCTTTGGTTGCGTTGCGTATTGATTTTATTTTATATAAAAATTATCCTTACCGCAAAACAAAGTTTTGCACTGTGGATTTTATTTGCTTATTACGTCTTGAATAAGACGTTAGTTTGGGTATTAGGCAAGGCTCATAACGGCGGTGCGGTAACGATAGACCATGTTGGTCATTGCCTGATAGTATATTTAAGACGTTAGAAACAAGCAAGGCGGTTATTCTAGCCAAAGTACGCGTACTCCTTGTACGGAATCTTTGGCTAAATAGCCGATTTGCGAAGTTTATAAACTTAAAGCAATTTTGTTATCAACAAAATACAAAACATAGTTTTGTCGTAAAACCAAAGGTTTTACCTTTAAGTTTGCA
>JAZSOI010000021.1:0-22708 GCA_045536835.1 Christensenellaceae bacterium | reverse complement strand
AATCTTTATCTTCCGTTTCGATAATTACGTTGCCACTATCGTTATAAAGGTAACAAATTTTATCCTTTGAAATAACTAAATAACCGTTATTAAATTGTTTGTAGCGAAATATTTGCCCGCACGAAAGCGTGTCTATAGGGCTGAAATATTCACTTTTTACGATAATTTTATCCATAAGTTTAAAAGAAAAAGCGTAAAAGATTTACGCTTTTTAGTTATATGCAAAACGCTGTTTTGCGATATTGTCACAAAACTTATTCCAACTTAAATAAGACGCAAAACTATTCCAACTTGAATAAGACGTTAAAAACAAGCAAATACCTTTCTAACGAGTCAAAAACAAGTTAGGCAAGGCTCGCGAAGCGTTTTTGATGAGGTAGACCTTTTGGTCATCGAAGTAAAAACGCTAAGCAGAAACGACGCATAACGAAGTTTTTCACTCGTTAGAATCGTTGTAGTACAATATACCTAACGTATGCTCACCACAGTGTGCGCAAATAGTGCATCCTGCTTGAGTTTCGTAAACGTTTTCAAAGCCAACGTCTGCTATCGCTTCACGAGCGGCGTTAACCATCTCTTCAGTTGCGGAAGAATAGGTGATGAAACAAATGGACTTGTCGGGCGTGTTAAACTCACTTAAAACGTCCTTACAATATTTTTTGATAAGGGCGGGCATATTTCTACCGATGTACTTTTTACCGCTGTGCATCTTACCGTCAGTTACAACGATTTGCGGGCGGATACCTGCCGCTTTACCAAATAAGAACGCCGTTGATGAACATCTTCCACCCTTGTGAAGATAATCGAGTTTTTCAACGATGAAACTTGCTTGAACTGCGGAAGTTCTAGCCTTAATCTTTTCAACGATAACGTTGATATCCGTTTCGGTTTCGGTGAGTTTTCTCGCGTAAATAGTTTGAATGCCAACGCCAGTTGATAACGACTTACTGTCAATAACGATAACTTTACCGCCAAAATCTTTTTCAGCGGCAACGGCGTTATTGTGCGTTGCACTCATTTGCGAAGAAAGATTAAAGTGGATAAGATAATCGTAGCCTTCGTCAAGTATCGCTTGGAAACGCTCTTTGTAAAATTCGGTGTTTGCAGCGTTGGTTTTAGGAAGAACTTTAGTTTCTTGAACGTACTTAAAAATTCCGTCTGGAGTGATAGAACCGTCGTCAAGATAATCTTCCCCGCCTAAAACTACGCCAAGGGGGATAACCTTTATATCGTATTCATTAAGTAAAGCCGGCGATAAGTCTAATACGCTATCGGCAGAAATTGCAATTTTCATAATGTTCTCCTTTAATATTTAAATTAACGATAATATTTTACAAGAAAATAGTTATTTTGTCAACACGGTAAAATTATATACTTTTGTTTAAACAAAAATGCGCTTTTGTGTTGTATTTTAAGTTTTAAATGTGATATAATGTATTTAATATTGTACAAAAATATTAAGGAAGTTATCTATGTTTGAAATCGTTTACAAAAAAGTTCTTAACCCGACGGTAACTTTAATGGACGTTAAAGCACCGCTCGTTGCAAGAAAGGCAAAGCCCGGTCAATTCATTATTTTAAGAGTTGACGAAGACGGGGAAAGAATTCCCCTAACAGTTGCAGGTTACGACCGTGAAAAAGGCACTATTCGCATTATTTTCCAAACGGTTGGCGCAACCACTTATAACCTTTCACTTAAAAACCAAGGCGATTATATAGAAGATTTTTGCGGTCCGCTCGGCAAACCCACGGAACTTGAAAACCTTAACAACGTTTTAATCGTTGGCGGTGGCGTTGGCTGTGCAATCGCTCTTCCCATTGCCGAAGAACTTAAACGTCGTGGCGCAAAAGTTACGAGCGTTATAGGTTTTAGAACGAAAGACCTTTTGATTTTAGAAGACGAGTTTAACGCTTGTTCGGATAAACTTATCGTTATGACGGACGACGGTAGTTACGGTACTCAAGGTAACGTTTGCGCGCCCATTAACGAGATGTTTAACTGTGGCGAGAAGTTTGATAAAGTTATAACGATAGGACCGCTTATTATGATGAAATTCGTAGTGTCAGCGGTAAAGCCTACCGGCATTCCGTGTGACGTTTCTATGAATCCCATTATGATTGACGGCACTGGTATGTGCGGTGGTTGTAGACTTACCCTTATCGAAAACGGCGAAAGAGTTACCAAGTTTGCCTGCGTTGACGGACCTGACTTTGACGGTTACGCCGTTGACTTTGACGAGGCGATGGCAAGAGGCGTTATGTATAAAGATTTCGAGCGCCACGCTTATGAAAAAACTTGTAATTTATTCAAGGGGGTAAAGTAAAATGGCAAAATTCAATATGAGTTTAAAAAAGAACGAAATGCCTATGCAAGACCCTATCGAGCGCGGTAAAAACTTTAAAGAAGTTGCGCTCGGCTACACCCCTGAACTTGCACTTGACGAGGCTATGAGATGTTTAGAGTGCAAAAACCCGACCTGCGTTCAAGGTTGCCCAGTAAACGTTGATATCCCCGGCTTTATTAGAAAAATAAAGGAAAACGATATAGGCGGTGCTTACGCCGTTATTTCTAAAACGAGTTCACTCCCCGCCGTTTGCGGTAGAGTTTGCCCGCAAGAAACTCAATGTGAAGCAAAGTGCGTTAGAGCGATTAAAGGCGAGCCAGTTGGCATCGGTAGGCTTGAAAGATACGTTGCGGATAACGCCGTTACTTGCGATATTGAAAAGTGCGCTAAAAACGGCCATAAAGTTGCAGTCGTTGGCTCAGGTCCGTCCGGTCTTACGTACGCTGGCGACCTTATTAAACTTGGATACGACGTTACCGTTTTTGAGGCGTTCCACACCGAAGGTGGCGTTCTTACGTACGGTATCCCCGAGTTTAGACTTCCTAAGCAAATAGTAAAGGACGAAGTTAATAAACTTAAAAACTTAGGCGTTAAGTTTGAAACTAACGTAGTTATAGGTAGAACTCTTACTATTGAAGAACTTTTTGAAGACGGTTATGAAGCGGTGTTCGTTGGCTCGGGCGCAGGTCTTCCTAACTTTATGAAAATCCCCGGAGAGTCTTTAAAAGGCGTTTACTCGGCTAACGAATTCTTAACGAGAAGCAACCTTATGAAAGCGTACCGTCAAGATGCTACTACGCCCATTATGAAAGGCGGAAAAGTAATAGTAGTTGGCGGTGGCAACGTTGCAATGGACGCGGCGCGTACCGCTTTAAGACTCGGTGCGGATAAAGTTACTATCGTTTACCGCCGTTCTATGAACGAACTTCCCGCAAGGCGTGAAGAAGTTGAAAACGCGATTGAAGAAGGCATAGAGTTTAACCTTCTCACTAACCCAGTTGAGATTTTAGGTTATAATAACCCCGAAGATAGACGTGACCCGAAAAACGGCTTTGTAACTGGCGTTAAGTGTATTAAGATGGAACTTAGCGACCCCGATGAAAAGGGACGTAGAAGACCGATTGCAATCCCTAACAGCGAGTTTGAAATTGAAGCGGACACGGTTGTTATGTCGATAGGAACTTCCCCCAACCCACTTATCAAGCAAACAACCAAAGGGCTTGAAGTTAACAAATGGGGTGGAATCGTCGTTAACGAAGACGGTTTAACGAGCATAGAAGGCGTTTACGCAGGTGGTGACGCAGTTACCGGTGCATCGACCGTAATCTCTGCTATGGGCGCTGGAAAAATCGCCGCTAAGGCAACTGACGAGTATATTAAAAGCAAGGCTTAAAAGCCTTGCTTTTTTAGTTATATGATATCTTCAATATCGTTATATGCCCTATCGGGCGTTATATGTAACCTGCGGTTACGTTATATGCTCGCAAGCGAGCGCTGTGGATGTGTTCTATATAGAAATATTATCCATAACGCAAAACTTCTGTTTTGCATATAACGGCGTTAGCCATATAACGCGAGTTTACGAGCATCTAACGCAAAACTTTTGTTTTGCATATAACTAACAAATAAAAAAACTACTGGCGAACCCGTAGCTTTTTTAGTTATATGATATCTTCAATATCGTTATATGCGGACTTGCGTCCGCGTTATATTCACTTCGTGAGTTATATGCTACCTTTGGTAGCGTTGTGGATTTTATTTTTTGAGTTTTGATTTTATTATTGACGCTAACTTGTCAATTCCCCTAAACGCGTAGTATACGATAAGTGCGATAAGGCAAAAGCAAATAAAATACAAAATGATAAATAATATCTTGTTTACTCGCGCGTAGAAGAAACCAAGTATTGGCATAGTGTTTTCAAAATACGGCCCGATATAGAACATATTAAACGTGTCGCCAAGTTCTTTTATAAACGCGTGGTAGAAAACAATATTTAAAGTTAGTGCAATAGATATCATAACGGCGAAGGTGAAAAAGCCTTTTAATATATAGATAAGGTTGATTTTCTTTCTTAAAACTACGTAGTAAAAAATACCTATCACTATTTGTGAGCCGTGGTGAATCATAGTTTGAATATTTATCATTGCTTCTTCAATGAATAAGTCAGATGGAAGAATAAAAGCGGCAATTCCACCGAAAAACGCATAAGTCATCAAAAAGGCAATAACGCTATCGCGAACTTTTCCGTCTTTCATAAATACGACTATCGGCAATAAATATAGCGGCGTTGAACAGAACTGGAAAGGGAAGGAATACCAAGAGTAATCCCACTCGCCCACTCCGTTGTTGTTTTCAAACGAGAAAGAAAATTGCTTGTAGATTTCAAGAACTACGATAACTATCCAAACGATTAAAGTTATTCTTCTAAAAATCTTATCGTCGCAATTTTTAAACTTAATGCATAAAAACACCGTAACTGCTATAACGATTGCTATCCACATAAGGTGAAACCAGCCGTATGGCGTTGGCTCAGTCATTTTAAACTGCAAGAGATTTAAAAACTTTTCAAATATATTCATAGTAAACCCCTATATCTATAATATATATATATTTTACCACATTACTTAGTTTAATGCAAATAAAAAATACTACGGGAAAACCCGTAGTTTTTTCAGTTATATGATATCTTAGATATCGTTATATGCCCTATCGGGCGTTATATGTAACCTGCGGTTACGTTATATGCTCGCAAGCGAGCGCTGTGGATGTGTTCTATATAAAAATATTATCCATAACGCAAAACTTTAGTTTTGCATATAACGGCGTTAGCCATATAACGCGAGTTTACGAGCATCTAACGCAAAACTTTTGTTTTGCATATAACTTAAACAAATAAAAATACTACGGGAAAACCCGTAGTATTTTTTTGTTTGTTAAGCTTTAAGCAGCAGCGCCTACCCAAGTAAGCTTGCCTTCAACAACTTTCCAAAGTCCGTTACCAGTTTCACCAGTGAACGATGCGAAAATTTCGTTGTTAACTTCGTAAGCAGCTTTCATTTCGCTAGTTGAATCGTACTTAGATGCGCCTGCAACTACTACTTCACCAGTAGTTCCTACGTTTGCATTGTTAACTTCAGAAATCTTAGTAGTCTTCCAAGTATACGAAATTGCTTCATTCCAAAGGTCAGCAGATTTAGTAAGAGCAACCGGAGTTTCTTCAACTACGCAAGTAGTGCAGTTTCCTTCTTCAAGAGCAAATACTTGACCACATGCTGCACAGTAGTAACCTTCAATCTTAGTGCCGTTTGCATAGTTCTTAGCGATTTCAGCAAAGCCTGCTTTCATACCAGTCATTCTAGCTTGATCACCGTATTCTTGGTTACCAGCGTATAAGTAGTATGCTTCAGGGTTGCATGCAGTACCAGACCAACCACCGTTCTTGAGAACGTGAGCGTAAGTACCGTCACCGTTAGCAGTAGACTTATAGAAAGTCTTGAAGTTGTTGTTAGTGTATCCAAGACCGCCTTTACCAAGAGAGATAAAGTTAGTTACGGTAGTTTCGATACCCTTATCACCACGACGTAAGTTATAGAATAAAGTACCACCGTAGTAACCGTTAGCAAGTAAAGTCTTATCGCTAATTGCTTCGCCGTATACAGCCTTGTTAGCATAACCAGCAGCAACAGCACCGTATTGTCTATTATTTTCAATATCTACAACAACGTTGTTAATTACGTTTCCTTTACCTACAGGTTCGTAAATAAGACCTGCCATTATTGAATCTTTTTCCCAAGTAATGTAAAGGTTTTCTAAAAGTACGCCCTTATTGTAAGTGTGAATTGCACCGAATTGAGCGAGAATGGGTTTCCAGTTAACGCCACCAATATCGATAATCGCAAGGTTCTTAACGGTTACAGGTTGTTTAATGCCTACTTGAGCACCCGTACCGAACGCACCGAAGAGACCGAAGTCACTACCGATAGTCTTGTTAAAGTCAATAGTGTAACCAGCACCATCGAAGATACCAGCAAAACCTACAACAGCGGAAACACCATTCCACGTGCCTGCGTCTTTCATATCGCTATAATCAATCAATTTACCAGAAGTGAGAGCGCCATTTGCATTATAAACTTTGATAGCACAATCATTAGCGTCAATATTAACACCGTTACCAAGTTTGTAGAAGCCAAAGTTGTTCTTGTTATCAGCAGAATAATCATAATCAAGTGCAGCAACGAGTTCTGCTTGGTCATTGATTACGGACGCCCAGTAAATAGCGTTAGTGAAATTGTAAACAGTTTCTTCAGTTTCAATAGAGATAACGAAGTTTTGAGTTTCACTAGTTAAGTTGTTGAGTTCAGGAACGCCAACGATCTTACCGTTTTCAACAGCAAGTTCTTCACCGTTTACTTTTGCAGAAAGGATTTCCTTATCAGCAAGTACGGTAGAAAGAAGTTTACCTTCAGCTGCGTCAAAATCAGTAGCTTCAGTAATTTCTACAACGGGTTTAAGGCTGTGCCACATTACTTGACCGTCAACTACTTTGAATAAACCAGTTTCAACGAGTTTTTGAACGTAATCAGTATCAGCACCCATAGCAGCAGCGTTATCGTAACGACGGATACCTGCAACTTGGAAGGTATGAGCGTCACCAGTTTCGGTTTCAGCTGCGATAGCGTCAGCAACAGTAGTGCCAAGTTGATAAGTAAGAGTTTTGGGAGTGTTAACACCGTCAACTTTTACAGTGTAGTTATAAGTAAGAACTTTAAGTTCGGTTTCGTTTTCAGCGTAAACCATGTTTTGAATGGTAGAATAACCACCAGTACCCTTGTAAAGGTTAACAGGCATCGGAGATACGATAAATACGTTTTCGTAATTTACGTTTTTATTCATCGGGCTGTTACCACTACCAAACGCACCGTAACCGTAAGCGTAAGTAGCATAATAATTATCCTTAGATGCGTTGTATGCAGATTCAAGGTGACCAGAGATAGAGTAATTAGTCATCGGGTAATCAACTACTACGTTCTTGAGAACTGCAGTATTATCATAACCAGCGATAGGACCACGAGCGATAACGTTATCAGCCTTAAAGCCGAAGTATACGTTTTCAATAGTACCGGCATTGCGGTTACCCATAATACCAGTTAAACCGAAGTTGTTGTTTACTTTACCAGTGCCAGCAACGTTAGTGAACGCAACGTTTTTAATTACGGCGCCTTCTAAGATGTTTGAGAAGAAGCCCATTGCTTGAGCGTTAATGTAAGACTTTTTACCAGCTTCGTCAACGATGTGTTGACCGAGTGACCAGTTAGTCATTTCAACGGTTACGTTAGAGATAACGTGACCACGACCGTCAAAGATACCGCCAAAGCCTACGTCAGATGCAGTAGAAGTAGTCTTGTCATAAGTGTAAGTACCGTCACCATTATCGGTGTAAGTAACTGTAGTTTTACCAGCAGCGAGCATTCTGTTGTTCATAACAACGCCAGTCATGTCAACGTCGTCAGTTAAAACGTAAGTATTGTCGTTTCTTTCAAATACGTCGCCAAGTTGTTGATCGCCGTAATCGAATGCTTCTTCAACTTCAAGAGCATCGTCTAAAGCCTTGTTAGCGAATAAGATTTCAACTGCACCAGCGATACCATCAGCAAGAACGTATGCAGTTTGATAAGAACCGAGATATTCAGTTACAACCGATTGATTGAATACGATTGCGTTATCAGTTACAGAATATTGTTCAGCAGTGAGAACTACTCCGCCGATCATAATAGCTTCCATAGATTCAGCTTCGTATTCGCCGATTTCATCGAGAACTAAGATATCGTCTTCGTCAGTAACGTAACCAACTGTTTCAAATTCAACGTCTTCATCCTTAATATCTAAGGTGTAAAGAGCATTGATTTCAAGAGTATCTTCAACAACGGGCATCTTAGCAGGAATGTCTTTATCCCAACCAGTGAACTTGTAGTGTTCTTTAGTGGGTTCTTCAATAGCGTCGATAACGGTATCGTAATCTTGAGTGATAACGATGTCGTCTTCACCGTTGTTAAGTTTAATGGTTATAGTATACTGATTAACGGTCCACTTAGCAGTAATAGTAACGTCTTGAGTCATCTTAGCAGGCATATCTTTATCCCAACCAGCGAAGGTGTAACCAGTCTTGGTAAGTCCATCGGGAAGAACTTCGGTAATGTCAGTATTGTAATCTTGAGTGATTACTTTATCTTGAGTACCGTTGCCGTATACTAAGGTAACTTTGTATTGGTTAATATCCCACTTAGCAGTAATGGTAACGTCTTCAGCACCCATCGTTGCAGGCATATCTTTATCCCAACCAGCGAAGGTGTAACCAGTCTTAATAAGTTCATCGGGAAGAACTTCAGTAATAACGGTGCCGTAATCTTTAACGATTTCTTTATCTGCAACGCCGTTACCGTAAACTAAAACGATTTTGTACTGATTAACGGTCCACTTAGCAGTGATAACGGTTTCGCCTTCACCAACGGTAGCGGGAATTTCTTTATCCCAACCAGCGAAAGTATAACCGGTTTTGGTAGGATCAGCAATAGTTCCAACTGCAGTTCCCTTATATTCGGTTATAACCTTATCAGCAGTGCCGTTACCGTATACTATTCTAACTGTACCTTTAAGTCTAGAACCAGCGTCTGCTATAGTGTCAGTCGCGGAACAGTTATCACAAGTAGCGGTTTTAGTACCATCTGCGTCATACGTTGCGTTACCGTCAGAAACGTAATTAGTGAAAGAGTGATCTACAACGGGAACAGTAGTGTCCGTATAAGAATCTCCACACTCGCAAGTATGAGTTGTAAAGCCTTCAGTCGTACAAGTAGGCGGAGTAACAACGCTCGTGTATGAGTGTTCGTGACCGCACGCAGTAAGACCGAACGCGCACAATGCACCAAGCATCGTGCAAGTTACAATTGTGAGTAGTCTTTTCTTCATAACTTTCTCCTTTTTATTTTTTTATAAGACTTTTGAACTGTAAATCTTATTAAAGTGTATTGTAATTATATCACACCTTTTTCACAATTTCAATAGGTTTTTATAAAATAAAAAGGCGAATTTTTAATCGCCTTCATCTTCAATAAACCTTTTAAGCCAACTTAAATCTAAACTCCACTCGGAAACGGTGGAAAGTTCAACGCTTTTTTCAGTTGCCTTTTTAAGCGCTTGAATATACCCTTGATAATCGCAATTATTAACTTTTCTAAAATGGATAATCGCTTTATCTTCAAATCCTAAAACTTGCGTTCTTGCTATGTGAATTACCGAGTGGCAAGCGTGACATACCGCCAAAACGTCTTCAAGTTTTTGAATTCCCCTTTCTTTATCAAAACTCCACCGCTCGTGCGCTTCTAGGCGCTTTGCCTTTTTTCCGCATATACTACACTTATAATTTGCGCGCTCGTACGCGTTTTTCCTAATAAAGTCCCACGCCTTTTTTGATAAAGCAGTTCTCAAATTGTTATTAAACGCCCCGCTAGGCATTATCTCGAAATCAAGTTTCATATCCGCATTATACAACAAATATTTTTTATTTGCAAGTATAATTTTGTAAACGATATTACATAATTTTGTTGACAAATTATTAAATGCGTGTTACAATTTCATTATCAAATAAAGGAAATTACATTTATGAGCAAAAGCGTGTATAGTCTATTGTTAAACGACGAGGTCGTAGATTTAGTTGATAAAATGGCAAGAATTAACGGTATGAGCCGTTCTAATATGGTGGAAAAGATTTTGGCGGATGCAGTAAGGTACGAAACGCCGGAAATTCGCGCTAACACTATTTTTTCGGAGATTGAAAGAATTTTATCGGGAAACACCACGATGAGATATTTACAACAGCCGAGTTCGTACATGGCGTCTATCGTGAGTGCGCTGTCGTATCGCTACAACCCTGCTATTCGATACAGCGTGGAAATTTTCCCAAACTCGTCACACCTTGGGCAACTTAAAGTTACGCTTAGAACTCAAAACCCCGAACTCATTGAACGCATAAGCGATTTCTACTCGCTTTATTCGGTTCTTGAAAAAAATCACTACAATAGTCGCGCTAGGCATTTGTTCGACGGAATTAAGTTTACAAGGCTTTTTACCTTCCCCGCCACCCCAGTATCGACCAAACAACTCGCAGGAATTTTAACCGCTTACGTTCGCGATTTCGACGAACTTTTGAGCGTTTATTTTTCAAACCTAACGAACCCTAACGGGTTTTCAATAGTAGAAAAAAAATTTTTAGAACTTAAAAAGGATAAGATAGTAATATGAACGCAAACAACTTTACTCAAAAATCAATGGAAGCGCTAAGTGGCGCTAGCCGTATTGCAAAAGAATACGGAAATCAACAAATAACTACTTTGCATCTATTAAAATCGCTTATTCTAGACGAAGACGGTTTGACTAGAAAAATATTTGAAAAAATAGGTGCAAGCACTAAAAATATCGAAACTTTAGTCGATGCGGAAATTTCAAAACTGCCTAAGGTTTCGGGGGCGGGCGACGGTTACGCGTCGAGCGACTTAACTTCCGCACTATCAACTGCCGAAAAAAAGGCAAGCGAACTCAAAGACGAGTTCATTTCGGTTGAACACTTATTGTACGGAATAGTTCTCAGTGGAAATAAAGAAGTTAAAAAACTTCTTTTAGATAACGGCGTAACGGAAACGGCACTTTTAAAGGCTATGCAAGAAATTCGCGGAAACGTTAGGGTTACTAGCGACAACCCCGAAGCGACATACGACGTTTTAGAAAAATACGGCGTCGACCTCGTTGAAAAGGCGAAAAAGCAACAAATCGACCCTGTTATCGGGCGCGACGAAGAGATAAGAAACGTCGTTAGAATACTTTCGAGAAAAACGAAAAACAACCCCGTTTTAATAGGTGAAGCAGGCGTTGGTAAAACGGCGATTGCCGAGGGGCTTGCTATCCGCATTATGAAAGGGGACGTTCCGTCTGGCTTAAAAAATAGAAAACTCTTCTCTTTGGATATAGGTGCGCTCGTTGCCGGTGCTAAATATCGCGGTGAGTTTGAAGAGCGATTAAAAGCGGTCCTATCCGAAGTTAAAAAATCTAACGGCGAGATAATACTTTTTATCGATGAACTTCACACCATCGTCGGCGCTGGCAAGACTGACGGCGCAATGGACGCCGGTAATCTCTTAAAACCTATGCTTGCTCGTGGCGAACTTCACTGCATAGGCGCAACCACCCTTGACGAGTATAGAAAGTATATCGAAAAAGACCCGGCACTCGAACGCCGTTTTCAACCAGTTATGGTAAACGAGCCGTCGGTTATGGATACCATTTCTATATTGCGTGGACTTAAAGACCGTTACGAAGTTTATCACGGAGTTAAAATTCAAGATAACGCGTTAATTTCCGCTGCTACCCTATCTAACAGATATATCAGCGATAGATTTTTACCCGATAAGGCTATCGACTTAGTGGACGAAGCGTGCGCGCTTATCAAGACGGAAATGAATTCTATGCCCGCCGAGATGGACGACGCACAAAGAAAGATAATGCAACTTCAAATAGAACAATCTGCACTTAAAAAGGAAACGGATAAACTCTCGAAAGAAAGGCTTAAAAATATCGAAGACGAACTAGTTTCACTTCAAGCATCTTACGACGAGATGAAGACGCGTTGGGAAGAAGAAAAATCGCAAATATCCGCGTCTAGCGACCTTAGAAAAGAAATCGAAGACGTCAACGCTGAGATAGAAAAAGCCGAGCGTAATTACGACTTAACTAGGGCGGCGGAACTTAAATACGGCAAACTGCCAGAACTTAAGAAAAAACTTGAAACCGCCGAGTCGAAACCGCAAAAGGAAAACACTCTTCTCCGCGATAAAGTTACCGAAGACGAGATTTCAAAAATCGTTTCACGCTGGACTGGTATCCCCGTTTCAAAACTCGTTGAAGGAGAAAAAGAAAAACTTTTAAGCCTTGAAAATACTCTTCACGAAAGGGTTATCGGGCAGGACGAAGCGGTCGTTAAAGTAAGCGAGGCAATTCTTCGTTCAAGAGCGGGAATTCAAGACCCAAATAGGCCGATAGGCTCGTTTTTGTTCCTAGGACCTACAGGTGTAGGCAAGACGGAACTTGCAAAAACGCTTGCCGAAACGCTGTTTGACGACGAGAAGAATTTAGTGCGCATAGACATGAGCGAATATATGGAAAAATTCAGCGTGTCAAGGCTTATCGGTGCTCCTCCAGGATACGTTGGGTTTGAAGACGGCGGTCAACTTACCGAAGCCGTTAGAAGAAAGCCCTATTCCGTAATACTCTTTGACGAAATCGAAAAGGCTCACCCCGACGTTTTCAACGTTTTACTCCAAGTTTTAGACGACGGCAGAGTTACCGACTCTCAAGGAAGAACGGTGGACTTTAAAAACACCGTTATCATCTTAACTTCAAACCTTGGCTCGCCTATTATCCTCGACGGAATTGACGAGAACGGCGAAATTTCCCAAACTGCAAAAACGCAGGTTGAAAGTTTGTTAAAGCAAAGTTTCCGCCCCGAGTTTTTAAATAGGCTTGACGATATAGTGTTCTATAAACCACTTACTAAAACTGAAATAAGAAAAATCGTTAAACTTTTATTAAAATCTCTATCAAAACGCCTTGAAGATAAAAAACTTAGCCTTGAAATTACCGAGAGCGCTACCGACTACATCATCGATAACGGCTACGACGGAATTTACGGCGCAAGACCTTTAAAACGATTTATTCAGTCAAAGGTTGAAACGCTAATTGCAAGGGAAATTTTAAAGGGGAACTTCCCGCCCGAAAGCGTTATTCAAGTCGACCTTATAAACGGTGAATTAAGCGCCAAAATTAAATAAAAAAAGCGACTTTTTAGTCGCTTTTTTTAAGTCTTAAATTTTCTAAAAGTTCGCTTGCCGTATAAAAATCTACGCAAGACCGCCTTTCGTTTGGCACAAAGTACCAAATTTCTCTACCTTCATAAATCTCGAAGTCTTCGCCCGCACCAAAGAGCAAGCGATAGATATCTTTTAAGGGGAAGAACTTTTCTATTTGCTCACCGTCTCTATCCCCAACGTATCTAAGCCCCGTTTTATCCAAGGTGCAAACGCCGTTTCCCGCCACCCTAGTAAAACTCTTTCCGTCCTTTGAAGAGTGCTTTAAGGTTACGGCTTGTTCAAGTTTAAAGTCATCACGTTCCATTTCCCTTTCCATTTCACTCTTTTGCCACTCGTACCAGTTGGCAAAGTTTTTAAAGGGAACACCGCCAGTAAACCCGTACCTATCGTCAAGCGTTGCAGTTAAACCACAGTTTGAACAACTAACCTTTAAACCGTCCGTCTCGATAGTGTATTTAGATTTACATTTAGGGCAAGTAGTTAATATATTTTCAAGACCTTTTGCCAAGGTTTTTGACTTGTAGTGAACGTTAGGATTTTCTTCAAGCCATTTAAAATCATCGTAGTAAAGCGCGTTTTCAATCTTATTTTGAAGTTCTTCTACCGAAAGAGTTGAAACTTCTTCTTTGGAAAGAAGTTTATCAAGCGTTGCGTTTACGATCGCGCCCTTTCTCGTTTTATCCGCCCACTTAGGCTTGGCGAGATAGTCGCCTTCAAGTTTTATATAGTAGACGGGAACGCCCATCTTCTTAATAAATTTGTACGTCGCGTCTTGGATACCTTCAAACTTACCTACCGTTGAAAGCCTTGCCTCAGGCATCATCGCTAGCACTTCGCCCTTAGAGATAACCGTCAAACAGTTCTTGACGTTTTCTATATCCGACGAGAACATACTCTTTGGGAAACAACCTACGCTAAGTAGAAGTTTGCGAACGAATTTATGATAAAAATAAAGCCTTGCCGTAACGAAATGCGGACGTTCTTTTTTTATCATGCGCCCCGAATATATAAAATCTAAAAACGAACCGTGTGTTGAAAGCACTATGGACGGGCGTTCTAACCTTCCCACCTTGTTTTCAAGTTTAACCTTAACTTTTCTGCCGAGCGCAAGCTTAGAAAAAAAGTCAGCCGTGTAATAAACGAATCTATTGCATTTTTTAGCGGTTATAGTATCTTTATTGTGTTTCTTCACATACTCGTTAAGTTTTTTAAATAATAACGACTTATTCTTGTATAAAACAATGAGTAACGCTACGATTACTACGAATACGCAAACGGAAATTATCCAACTTGCCGAAACCGCCATGTGCCCTAGCGCAACGCCTATCGCAACCGACGGCAACGCGCCAAGCGTCGTAAGTAAAATGTATTTTGGATACTTAATTCCAAGCGATGCGGTAAATAAACAAATAAGCCCGTACGGTATTGCCGGAAGAAAGTATAATATAAATATTATAAAGGTTACTTTCGGTGAGTTTTTGGCAAGTTCAAAATCGAACTCGGCGTTATGTTCAAACCACTCGGTTAATCGGTGACCGTAAACGACGTATAAAATATAGATTACGGTGTTTCCAACGAACACGCCGGCTAAGCACGCAAGCCCACCCTTTAAAAAACCAAAGGTAAGCCCTGCAACCACTTGAACGGGCTCTGCGGGAAGAACGGTTAGCACTACTTGAAGATTGGATAGTATCCCTATCGTGATATAACCCTTTATTCTAAAAGTATCGAGCGCATCGCGAACTTGTTCATTACTTATATCGTCACGGAAAATGCCTTTAACGATATCCAAAGTCCCGCCGGATAGAAGAAAAAATATAAGGCCGATAGCAATAAACACGAAGATAACTGCCGACCAAATTTTAAGTTTTGCGCTTTTTGATAACCCTTTTTTCATCTCAGTCCCCTATAGTACCAGATAAAAGTATTATACTTTTATTTCCGCAATATGTCAAGAAAAGGAAAATATAGAGTTAATATAGCGTTAAGTAGACGCCAAACCACTGCACCACCGCTCCACACAAAACGAACAAGTGCCATATAAAATGCGCCACCTTTTTGTTAAGGGCAAAAGGAATAATTCCTAAACTGTAAACAACCCCACCGCCTAGTATAAACGCAAATAATAGCATCGATTTTTTTATCATAAACGGAACTAATATAATTCCGCTCCATCCAAGCACGATATAACTTGCAATATGGAACCCCCTAAACTTATTAGGTCCGAATATAGCAATAAAGGTTATTCCAAAAATAATAACTAGCCACTGCGCCGAGAAAAACGCAAAACCTAGCGTTCCCTTTATCAAGATTAGTAAAATAGGGGCAAAAGTTGCGCCTATTAAAAGATAAATGGAAATGTAATCAAAACGGCGAAAAAGTCTTTTAACTGTACTTCCGTGCTTGAACGCGTGATATAAGGTGCTGGTTGTCATTGAAAAAAACAACCCTAAAAAGTAAATTATAGCGCCCACTCTTTGATTTAGCGTTTTTGATAAGTTTAGCATTAACACGAGTGCAACTATTGAAAATATTGCGCCAACGCCGTGAGAAACGGAGTTGCCTATCTCTTCAAGCACGCTTCTTTTTGGCGTTAAAAGGTCTTTATCGTTTTTAGATGGAACGCCTGGTAAAGAAATATTTAAAGTAGATTGCATAAGTACCCCCTTTCATCACTTTGAGTTTACCCTTTTTTATAAAATAAAATCAACCTACCGTTAAAATATCTCAACTACTTTAAAATTATTACACTCTACCGCAAAATAAAACTACTCTACCACCAGTAGAATTTAAAAATTTTTCCTACAATACGGCACAAATGAAAAAAGCAAGACCTTTTCGTGCTTGCTTTTTTGGTGGGCGATCAGGGGGATTCCCCTACTAGGGGAAATGTCCGTAAGGACAAAAGGGTTGCGCCGTGCTAACGGCCGAACCGAAAGTGAGAGTTCCTATCGATACAAATGAAAAAGCAACAAGGTTTTCCTTGTTGCTTTTTTGGTGGGCGATCAGGGACTCGAACCCGGGACCCACTGATTAAGAGTCAGTTGCTCTACCAACTGAGCTAATCGCCCATAGCCAAGTGATTATATCATAATAAAATTGACTTTGTCAACAAATATTTAACCGCTTTTGAAATTTTTAAAATAAAAATCCGCGGTTTTTTACAACCGCGGAGTTTTTGTTACGCTTTTTTAGTTTTCAATTTGTTTACGAGTGCTATAACCCCGTATACCGCAGCAGCGGCTAAGGTAAACACTATCGGGTTGATTATCATAAGAGTCCACTTAGGAAGAATTCCGTTTCCTACTAAACCGATGTAGAACGCGTCTTCTTCTAAGAAGAACCAGTTGTAATCACCATAAATTGCGTTGCCGAATTTTGCCCATACGGTAATAATAACGAGCAATACAACCGTTTTCCAAATGTTTTTAAACACGGGTTTTACAGCGCCTAAGCATACGTTTAAGATACCCCACGCCATAAGCATGCCGTGATAGAACATAGTTTGGAGCGCTTGATAACACCAAGGTTCGCCCGATCCTACGCTTGCAGGATAGCAAATGTACATCATCGGTGCTAAAATAGATAAAATTACTACGGGTTCTTTAAACTTTGCAAACTTCTTGTTGAATTGAACGAACGCTGCAATCGGGCAAAGCACGGTGCAAATGTGGAAAGGAAGTTTATCAATATTCATCTTTCCGTACACGAAATCGTGCATAAAGAAATCGGAAATATAGGAAATGATTACCGCTAAAAGTATAATCTTTAAGCCCTTTTCTTTACCCGACTCGTCCTTTTTCCTAAGCAAGAAGTATCCGCCTACGATACCGCCGATAATCAATAATAAATAGATTATATGCGATAGAGAAAACGGAGTGATTTTAATGCCTGTGTTAAAGTGCGAAGACTTAAACAAGTTTAAAAATAAGTTTCTCATAATATCTCCTTTTGTGAAAATTATGTGTAAATTTAAGACAATATTACCAAATTGAACTTTTTTTGTCAATCATTTTATTACACTTGCCTAAGATATCACTTAAATGTTAATTTTTAGTTACTTTAAGTCCTTTTTATTAAAGATTAAAAGCCCAAGCGAGAAAAATCCACCCGCAAGCAATATATTTGGTATTAATAGGCTCAATAGTTCAAAAACGGTGTAAGAATTTCCCTGCCCTATTATCGACGCATTAAACACGTTAGCGTTGTTGAAAAATACGAGCACTTGGCTTGGCTCTTCAAATGAAAGAGAAACGGCAAGGTCGGTTACCGCTCCTATTATTACGAAAAGGAAAAACGCCGAAATATATAAAACTATTGCAAGCCCTGCGTTTTTCATCGATACGGTAAAAAACGCTATCATTGAAGATATTAAGACGTAAATGAGCGCGTAGATACCGGTGGATAAGAGTAAATACCAAAAGTCAATCCACTTAAACGGCTCGGGTTGATAGTTGAAAAACATAAGCGACACGCCGAGCGATAAAAGCGCGTAAAAGAGTATAATTCCAACCGAGTAAACGCATAAAGTTATGAACCTTGATAGGTAAATCGAAGTTCTAGAATGGCCTGAAATTATTTTGTTTCTAATAGTTCCGTGGCTAACGTCTTTGCAAATTGCAATGGTTAAAAGGATAGGAATTATAATTCCCATATTGCTACTTACCGAAAAAGATTCAAAGTACATAGATTTTGCAAAAATAAAATTATCGGCAAACTCGTCCATTTGAATAAACGATAACATTGCGTTGCTTAAAACTGGGCCGATTATTGCAAAAACTACTGCTAAAATTAGTAAAACTATAAACAAAACGTCCTTATAGACTCGTTTTAAGTCAGTTTTTAAAAGATCACGCATCGCCGTTTCCTCCCATAAGTCTTAAGTAATAATCTTCAATAGTTGAAACGTAGGTGCTAACTTTTCTTATTTCAAAACCTGCCTTTGAAACCTTGTCAAAGAGTTCGTTTAAGGAAATTTCACCCGTAACTTTAACACCGCTAGTAAGTTTTTCAACGTCTTCGTAACTTTCGCTTAAAAAAGTATAAAGTTTTTCTTCGTCGTCAACTCCTATCGTTACGCTGGGTTTACATTCGCGCTCTAAGTCTTTAGCCGTTATCTCTTTAACGATTTTTCCTTTTGAGATTATGCCGTACTTATTTGCAACGAGTGAAAGTTCGGATAAAATGTGGGAAGAAATTAAGAAAGTTATGCCGTTTTCATGATTGAGTTTTAAGATAAGTTCTCTAATTTCAACGATACCTGCGGGGTCTAAACCGTTCATAGGCTCGTCGAGTATTATAAACTCGGGGTCGCCAAGAAGCGCCATTGCAATGCCTAATCTTTGGCGCATGCCGAGAGAGAAGTTTGACGCTATCTTTTTTGAGTTTAGCATATCTAAAAGCCCAACGCGTGATAAAACTTTTTCGATTTTTTCTTGTCTGTTTTCTCTTATCCCTAAAATGCCTAGTTGCATTTTCAAATTGTCAATCGCGGTCATGTTAAGATAAATTGACGGCGTTTCAACGATCGCACCTATTTTCTTTCTCGCATCGAGAATTTCCTTTGACTTTCCGTCCGCTCCAAAAAGGGTAAAAGAACCTTCCGTTGCCGATATAAGTCCAGTTATAAGGCGGATAACGGTAGTTTTACCCGAGCCGTTTTCACCAACGAAACCGTATATATCGCCACGCTCTACGTTCATGCAAACGTCTTTTAGCGCCCATTGTGCGCCGTAACGCTTGGAAAGATTGAAAGTTTGTAAAACCATATAACTCTCCTTAAAATATGATAAGATTATTATATCACTTATTTTTAAATTTGCAACATATAAAAACGGTTTAGTTTATACTAAACCGTAAACGTTATAAATCGGATCTAGAAATAGCGGAAGTTTCGGCGGAAAATACGTAAGTACAGAAAAGGAAATCGCTATTATAATTATAGACATAAACGCTATTACGCTGAGTCTCTTGCCCTTTCCTCCCTTTAGAAGTTTACTTTCGTAAAAATATCCAACTCCGCCGGAGAGAAAAAAGAAAATTATATTCAAAAACGCAGGTGGTTCACCAAACGAGCCTTGAAAGGTGTAAAATAGCACGGGAATTAAAGTTACTGCTAATAGCGTTCCTAAAAGTTTAGAAGTCCAAAAGTTTTTATATCCTTCTTTTAGAAAAAACCACTCGAAAATTGCGTAAAAAAGCATTGGGAAAAAGAGAATTTTCATATGCTCGAAAGTCGATTCGTTCACCGCTGATATAGGCGTTACTAAAACGCTACCTGTAAACTCATACAAAAAGTGAAGTATCGTTCCAAACGCCATTGAAAAAGTATAGCCACCAAGCTCATAAAAAAACAAACTTCTTTTCATACGGTTATTATATTTTTAACCGCTATAAAATATGAAAACGCAAGCAAGACGCTTGCGCTTAGATTAAAGAAATATGCCAATAACAATAACTAATAAACACAGTCCAATAAATTCAAATATATTTTTAGGTCCGTCCATGCTTATTCACCTTTTTATCTAGAATTTGTATTTTTAGAAAAAGAAACGTCGTTCCTAAAAAATAAATTACAATATCTCCCCATAAAAAATGTGGCTCTTTATTAAACGGATTAAAAAGCAAAAGTACCAATGGTCGTAAAAATTCCCATATTATTGACTCTGTAAACCATAATGCCATATAAAATATGAAGTTATTAAAAATAATGTTTTTTCTTAATGACAAAATATTTGCAAAAGCAGCAATTAAAACGCTAGCCAAAAAATCATTAAAAAAGTTGATCATAAAAAATGAAACTAAGTTGTCACTGTTTATATTTGGCTTTATTAGAAAAGAATTGATTACATAAAGTATAAAAATTATTCCAATAATAACGGCTAAAACAAAAATATATTTTTTTCTACCCTTATTAGAAATTCTACGAGTAATATTTATCATAAAAACAAACACGCAAGGATTCCTAATATAACTGCTCCAACAATACCAAAGAAACCAACGTTACCGCCACCTCCAGCCATAATTTACACCTCCTTAGTAAATATTACACCAATTGTAGTATAGAATTTTCTATATGTCAAGTAAAAATATAGAATTTTCTATAAACTATAAATATGAAGAATAGTTTTAGTGAAATTTTAACAGAGTTTTTAATAGAATATAATCTAACTCAAACGGCGTTTGCGAAAGCAATAGGCGTAAAGCAAAGTCAAGTAAGCGAGTGGTTAAAAGGCAAAGCAAAACCAGGGTACGACACACTTAAAAGTATTGCAACTGCATTTAACGTTTCCGCTGATTATTTATTAGGAATAAAAGAGTATTAAAAAAAGCAAGGTTAAGTTTAACCTTGCTTTATTTTATAAACTTGCTTGTGAAATTGAAAAGTTTCGTTAGGTTTTGCGGGCAGTATTCAACTTCTGCGGAAAATTCCCTAACAACGTCTACAAGCGTTGTAAACTCTTCGTTTATAACTACTTCTAAACCATAAACGTTTTGAATTACTAGCCAACTAAGTATTATTGCTAACATAATTGACTGCGCGCTAACTATATCTTCAGCAGTAGATATATGCCTATAAACGCTATTTACTAAAAACTGCTCGCAGTAAAGCGATAACGAGTTGTCAGTAACCGTATTAAAAGGCTTGCCTTTTAAAGCCTTTAAGCGCGTAGTCCAACTTTTATTTAAGCGTTTTAGTGATAGAAAAGTTTTTACGATTTTAAAAAAATCAATACTGTTAAAATCGGCGTTAGTAATTGATAAAACGGTGTTTACCCTATCGTTGATAGGCACGTTTCTATCTTGCAAAATTGCAAGCGCTCTAGCCCTAAAATCAAAAACTACTTTCTCGCAAAAATCAAGTTCTTCATACGCGCCGTCGCTTATCAAAAACGGCTCTATCTTTTTATCAAAGGATAAGATAATTTTAGTTGCTTCTTCACAGCAAAAGCCAAGCCCAGTTTCCGTAACGCCCGAAAAACCGCTTTTAAACCTTGGGTGGTCACGACAAATTTGGCATAACCTATCTACGCCTAAGTTTAAAATAACGTTGCATAGCCCTTTATCGTTTAAAAAAGCACAACGCCTATCTTTACCCATTTTAAAGGTTGATTTTTTGAAGTTTATTCCCCTTTTTAAGTCGCTTGAAAAACTGGACGTTTCCGCTCTATATTTACCAAGCGTTTGACCGTCAATACACGTCTCCCAACCCGCGCAACAAGTATGCTTACAGTTTCCCGCAACGCACTTAAAATAAGGATAATAATTTAAAATATACTCTTTCATTGAGTTAAATTATAGCACAACGCTTAAAATAAATAAAGTAAAAACATCTATATAAAAAGGGTTTCGCCGTGCTAACGGCCGAACTCGTAGGGTGAGAGTCGACGGTGGGCACCAAAAAAAGCACACCAAATAATTTACTTTATGATCCACCGGAGGAATTCCCCTGTTAGGGGAAATGTCCGCAAGGACAAAAGGGTTGCGCCACGCCAGGGGCCGAACTCGTAGAGTGAGAGTCGACGGTGGGCACCAAAAAAAGCAAGGCCAATTTTTAGCCTTGCTTTATTTTATTTTCTATCGTAATGCAAGAAGACGTTAGCATACGCTTTATTCTCCCACATAAATTTCTATAATTTTTAAATACGTCTTCTGGTATAACGTTCGTTTCTAATAGTAATTTTAACCAGCTTTCAGTTTCGGCACACTCTTTTCTAGCAATTTTAAATTTTGAAAGCATGTCTGCAAGACTTTGTGGTTGTTGAGCTTCGGTAACGTTTGCAAAAACGCTCGAAGAAGATTTTTTAATTTGAAAAACCGTATTTGAGTCAATTTTAAATTCCTTGCACAACATCACTGTTTTAACGGCAAGTTGCTCACTATACTCTAAAAGCAAATTCTTCTTCATAGTTCTCCTAAATCACGGCTGTGCCGTGGATGTAATCCGTAATCTATTACGGTATGCAATCAACACAGAGTGTTGGATGTAATCAAACTGAAAGTTATTTATACACGCTTAAACGTGATTACATACGCCTTACGGCGATTACATACTCACCTATGGTGAGATTACATGCCAAACTTTCAGTTTGGATAAAAATAACGGCTTAAAAAAGCCGTTATTTTTTGGTGATCCACCGGAGACTCGAACTCCGGACAACTTGATTAAAAGTCAAGTGCTCTACCACCTGAGCTAGTGGACCATAATATTAAGTTAAAAAGTGGCTGGGGTGGCAGGATTTGAACCTACGAATACCGGAATCAAAATCCGGTGCCTTACCGCTTGGCGACACCCCAACGACTTTTGGGGCGAGAGATGGGACTCGAACCCACGACATTCAGAACCACAATCTGACGCTCTAACCAACTGAACTACTCTCGCCATATTGGCACGCCAGAAGGGATTCGAACCCCTGACACCCGCCTTAGAAGGGCGGTGCTCTATC
>JAZSOI010000047.1:0-29662 GCA_045536835.1 Christensenellaceae bacterium | reverse complement strand
AGGCGGTGTAGTATTTTGCATCGCTATGAACGCGCTTAACTGGGATTTTAAAAACTTATCAACGTCAAAGTTCGTAACTAATATTTACGAAGTAACCGATAATTTCGATAGCATTTCAATAGACGTTGACACCGACGATATCACCTTTATTTTAGCAAGTGACGGAAAAACCACGGTTAATTGTTACGAGAAAGAAAAGGTTACGCATAAAGTTTTTATCGAAAGTGGAGTTTTAAAGATAGAAAGTAACGACGAAAGAAACTTTTTCGATCGTTTCGGTATCAATTTTAAAAGCCCAAAACTCACCGTCTATCTTCCTAATAGTAGTTACGATGCGTTAAGCGTCAAAGCGTCTACTGGCGATATAGTAATACCTAGCGACTTTGAGTTTAAAACTATCGATATTTCAAATTCGACTGGTGACGTTACCGTAAATGCTACCGTAAGCGATATTAAAATAAGACTTTCAACGGGTGACATCAAAATTGAAAACGCAAGCGCAAACTTAATCGATTTAGTTTCTTCAACTGGCGATATAAAAGTAAGTAACGTTACCGCAAAAAGCGTTAAAATAAAAGTGTCTACTGGCGACGTAACGTTATCTAGCGTTATTGCAAGCGATAGTTTTAAGATAGAAACGTCCACAGGCGACGTTGAGTTAAACGATTCCGACGCTTACGAAATTTACGTTGAAACGGATACTGGCGACGTTACTGGAACGCTTTTATCAAGTAAAATATTTTTAGTCGAAACGGATACTGGAAGAAAAAACGTTCCCCAAACTACCAGCGGTGGAATTTGTGAAATAACTACGGATACCGGCGATATAATAATTTCAATTAAATAAATCGAAAACCCCACTCAGTCGAGTGGGGTTTTAACGCCTAAAATTTTGATAAATCTAAGTTCTTCGAAATAATACGCAGATAGGGGAGCGTTTAACCTGTCGTAAGAGTGGGAGCATACTTTTAGCCCGTTAGTTATTTCGCTAACGATGAGTGTGTGAGTAAAGCGGTTATCTCGTTTTATTTGAATAAAATCACCTATCTCAAGGCTTTCAAAGTCAGTTGATTTACCAAACGGACCAACGCCGTTATTTGCGGTTAAAAAGTTGTAAAACTCGTTAACGCCCGTCCAAGCGGGAGCGCGGTCAAATGAAGAATTATAGTACCAACCAAGCGGTTGATTATAGTTCATAACGGGTGCGCCTGCAAATAGGGCTTGCGAACAAAAATTAGTGCAATCTCCGCCTATAAGGCTGAAATCGTAATATTTAGGGTTTCTTTTAAGAGCCCATTCAACAGCGTAGTCCACTGCTTTTTTTCGGTTATAAGATAACATATTACATTATATGAAAACGCGGGGCGCATTGCCCCGCGTTTTTAAATTATATCTAAAACTTTTATTATATCGTCAACTTCGTAAGTAGGGATAATTTTGCTAGTGTTCACCGCGCCCTTGTGGTTTATATACAAGGTGTCAATTCCCTTGTTTATTCCGCCTAAAATGTCGCTAGATAGACTGTCGCCAACAACCAAAGTTTTTTTATCAAACTTAACGCCGAACAATTTTTCCGCTCTATCAAAAAACTCTTTGTCGGGCTTGTTCGCGCCTATTTGCTCGGAAATGCAAATTCCCGATATATATTTCATAAACTCTTGACCAGATAGTCTTGCGTTTTGAACGGAAGTTGTTCCGTTGGTTATAAGATAGCACTTAGCACCCATTGCATACGCGCCCTTAACCGTTTCTAAGGCGTTTGGCAAGAGTTTTCGCCCCTTTCCTAAATTTACTAAATAATGGGCGTTAAACTCGGTTGAGTCAATTCCATTAACGCCTATTAAGGAAAACAACGTGTCAAACCTTTCAGTTTTAAGTTTTTCCCTTTCTATCTCGCCACGCTCAAGCATTTTCCAAAGTTTATCGTTTATTTCGTGATACAAAGGGTTGTATTCTTCTTTGTATTCGATATTAAACTCTAAAAAGTTTAAGCGGAGCGCGTTTTTCTCGGCATCGTTAAAATCTATTAAAGTATTGTCAAGATCAAAAAGGATTTTATCGTATCTCATAGAGTTATTATAAACCCTAAATATAATTTTGGCAAGAAACTTTAAAATCAACGCTTAAATTATTTAAAAAATCGCTCTCGTTTTCGTTAAAATCATCATTATACTTTCTGTAAAGCATAATCTTAGTTTTAAACAAGTCGCAGTTTAGGTTTTTAGTTTTTTCAAAAACTGAAAAAAGCGTATCCCTAACGTAGTTTTCCGCTTGTAAAAGCGTTTTTTCGTTGAGTTTACCTATAGTTGAAATTTCCTTCATAGACTGTGGGAAATCGGTGTCCGAAATTATAAGGCGGAGTTTTAAATCGCCATTTAACTTAAATATTCCGTCTTCTTTTATAAGTTTTAGTGTAGAATTTGCCTTTTTTATGCTGATGAGTGCTTTTCCGCTATTTCCATCGTCGTCGGTTACGGTTAGGGTAAAGTAGGCGTCGTTAGCATTTTTTCTAAACAACGAATAGAATAAACACTCGTCGCCAGATATAGTCCCCACCTTTTGTCCGTCGTGAAACAGAACGCAAGACTCCGCGTCGTACACTACGGGCGTGTTTTTTTCTTCGCCACTACTTGAACCGCTATTGCTCGTAAGAGAAGATGCGCTCGACGTGTTGTTTCCCTTATCTTTAGTGTCCACCATCTTAACTACTGGCATATATCCAGATTTTGACGGCGAGTAGTATAAAATTGAAAAGTCCCTAATAGTAGTCGATAAAATTGCGCTTGCGTTGTTGTGGTCGCGAACGAAAATTTTTGTGAGTGCAAAACTTGAAATATTATCTAGCGGAGAAATGCTCATCAATACTTCCTTAGCCGTCTTTTCGCTCGCGCATAAAATGGACGAGTCTTCCACCTTATAAGACCTAACGAAAAAGTCTACGACTCCCATCACGTTTTCATCAAACACCGAGTTTCCAAGTATTATTAGATTGCAAAAACTAAGTTTTGGATACCAACCAGTTCGGTTGCCTATTTCGGAAACGGCGTCGTATAAAGTATCTCCTTTTGCGTAGATTACGCTCTCGTTACTTTTAGTCGATTGATTAGTTGCCTCAGGTACTGCAATTTGAGCTGTAACTTCATAACCTTCGTCTACTTTATCTATACCAATAGCGACTATTAGGGCGGTTTTCTCAACGTCAATGAGTAAAAAGTCGAGAGTTAAAAAGTTTATAAACACTATCGCGAATATCAAGAGAAAAAACTTTGCTCTTTTATACATAAGCCTCCTTTAACCGCTTGTTTTTTATAAAAACGGCGATTGCAAAAATTATAGGTAAGGCGTACGCCATCGCTATAAAAAACGGCAAGATATAGGTTTGGAAAAAAGTTATGCTTTTAAAAATTTCGTTTTGAAAAAAGTTTATTAAAATTGCTTGGAGTGAAACGATTATCAAAGGGCTTATAAAGTTATCCCTATCAAGATTAAATAGTTTAGTTATAATCGTTGATGAAACGAGTAGTGGTAGCGTTATCGAATAAATGCTAACGAGCGACAGCATAACCGAGCCAAGATAATCAAGCCTTCCTATATTTGAAAGCGTTATAGAGTACTTGCTCATTTTAATGGGCGCGTAATACTGGCGCTCGGCAATGGAATCGAAAACGGCGTAGAAAACTGCCACTAGTAAAACGGTTATAACCGTTGAGACTATAAACGATATAACGGTTTTTTTAAACAGTTTTTTCTTTTCTTTAAGGTAATCTCCTAAAAATAAGATGACTAGCGGGTCGCCAAACCAAATAAGAGTTTTGTACGAACCGGGAAGAATTTTTCCTATCGGTTGAATAAAAGGAAGTAACGCACCGTATCTTCCTGCCGGGATAGACAGTGCAAAGATAATTAAAAGTGCAAGTGCGAATATCCAAAAAATTATTTCAACGCTTCTTGAAAAGGCGTTAATTCCCTTTTTAACTATATAAAAGCCCACTATGAAAAAGGGCATAAATATTAAAAGGGTGGGCTGGCTTTCGTAAAAGGTTAAACTTATCGTATTTTTTTGTTCGATAAGCGGGATAAACGCCTTCATAAAAAAGTAGACGGCGTAGATAAAAAAGGTAACGTTAGTCAAAGTTTTTCCAAAAATGGAAACGGAAGTATCGTAAAGCGGTTTATCGGTGTTTTTGATAATGAAAAGGCAAATCAAAAGCAGTAAGAAATCAAACGCGAAGTTAATTAAAACTGCTAGATATCCTGCTTCTTTTGAAACGCCTGATACGAGCGCCGGTAAAACGTAGAACTTTGAAATTGAAAATAGAGTTATTATTATAAAACAAAGTTGGCGTATACTTACTGATTTATTAGTAGTCAAATCTCTTCCTCCTTTTATTTTTACCGTTAATAAAGTTTGGGCGCATAGTTTGCTCGGCGTAAAAACTCATAATAATTCCGTCTTGTAAATCGTGGATATTGAGTGGGGAATAGGGGGATAAATACGGCGTGCCGAAACTGTCGAACGCGCAAAGATAAGTTATTAGCCCCGCGCTTAAAAGTATAATACCGTAACCGCCCATAAACCCTGCAATAGTTAAAAACATAATGCGTAGAACGGATAGCGTTTCGTTTAAATCTGGAACGGCATAAAAGCAAATGCCAGATAGCGCGATAATCATAATCGTAGGCGTTGAGACGACGCCTGCGTTAACCGCCGTTTCGCCAAGTACTAGCGCCCCTACTACGCTCATTGCAATTCCCACGTATCTCGGCATTCTAATGCTCGCTTCGTTTAATATTTCAAAAATGAGTAGCGTCACGAACATTTCAACGCTAGGCGATAGTGGAATTCCCTTAATGCTACCAACGATAGTTAGCAAAAAAGCAAGCGGAATAAACTGCAAGTGAAACAGTTGCGCCGCAACGAAAAAGGCTGGTAGCATTATGCTTAAAACTACTGCAATAACTCTTAAAATACGCGAGAAATTCGCCCTATAGGTGTTTATATAGTAGTCTTCACTACTTTGAAAGTCTTCGAGCAAAATAAATGGGGCGGTGAGAACGATAGGCGAGCCGTCAACGATTATTCCAACTCTTCCCTCTAACAGTTTCGATGCAAAAATGTCTGGTTTTTCGGTACTGCCAACTTGCTTAAACATCGAAGTTTTTTTATCGGATATGCTCTTTATTATATAGGAACTATCAATTATTCCGTCAACTGAAATTTTACTTATTTTATCCCGTAAAACCTTAACGACGTTATCGTTTGCAACCCCTTTAATATAGACTATTCCAACCATTGTTTTGCTAAGTTTTCCAACCGTCAATTTTTCGTATTTAAGGTCTGGCGACTTTATCCTTTGGCGGACTAAACTCATATTGACTTGCGCGTTTTCAACGAACCCTTCTCTCGGGCCTTTAAGGATTGACGCGGTAGGCGGTTCGCTAACCGCTCTTGACGCAGGCTTTCTCGTTGCAACGGATAAGCCCTTATCAATGCTGTCAACCAAGATAACGCCGTCTCCTGCCAACACTTTTTCAACGACTTGCGAAACGGTAGAGAGTTCTTCGCTCTCTGGTAAATTAACCAGCGCTTTAAAGTCGTTAAACGAGTTAAACTGGCTAGCGTCTTGCATAGGTCTAACTACTTGCTTACCTATCATTTCCTTATCGGAAAGGTCTTCAGCGTAGATAATAACGGCGCTTTTACCGCCAGATAAAAACTCGTGAAAGATAATATCGTCGGCAAGCATAACGCTTTTAATATCGCTTACCGTCTTTTCTAGATTTTTAGAAATATTCATAAAAGTAATATTTATAATTTACAAAAATTTATGCAATAAAAAAGGCGGAGATTGCTCTCCGCCCCCGTTTCTTATAAAACTACTTTTTCTTTTCGGTAAGCGTTTGTAATATGAGTTTTACAACCACTTCCTTAACGTCGTCAGGAACGTCCTGATTTTGCTTTAAAATTTCGGTAATCTTTTCAACTTTTTCTTCGTCGGTTATATCGTGAGAGAAGTTTTCTTTAATAACTTTCACCACTTCACTTATCGTTTTTGACGATAAAATACCAGTCAATAGGTCGGAAATAGATTTAATTATATCTCCACCTGAGAGTTTTAACTGCTTAGAAAAAGCATAGATAAGCGTTGCTATTGCCCCCGTTTGTATGCCTTTGTTAACGATTTCGAAACACAATGAATTTTTAAGTAATAAAAGGGAATACAAGGCGTATAGTAACACGCCTAATAAAAAGGGAATAAGCCCTATAAAATTTTTAAGGCTCTTTGGAACAAATTTTTTGACAAAACTGGTTAACACGCAAACGAGAACGCCTAAGATTACAACGTCAATTCCGTAATTTTGAAGAAACGATACAAGGATCTGGATATCGTTCATAGCGCCTTCCTTTTGGGCGGGCGGTTTCCTTACTTACCGCCACAGCCGTTTTAGCGCCGAGAACTCTTTTTAGATATTCGGTTTTAATTATAAGTTCGGTCACAACCACACCCCTTAATTTTTTCCAGACGCAAGGTTATTATATACCGATTTTTTAAAAGTGCAATACGGTTATGACGCCTTTTTGAAAATTCTTACGCAGACTGCGGTCATATCGTCGCGAGCGCGTCCGTTTTCTTGGGAAAGTGCGTAACTTAAAACGTCGTCGGCAAGTTTTTGCGGGTTTAGAGATTTTAAGTTCTTTAAGTAGTTTATAACGTCGGTTGACGAGCCGAACGCATCGGATACGCCGTCAGTTATCATAAGCACCGTCGCACCTTCGGTAAGGGGTACGGATAGGCTAGTTGGTTTTAGGTCGTCGAGTATTCCAAGGGGTAGAGAATTGCCGTCTATAATTTGAATACTTTGTTCGGTTATTAAATAACTTGACGGCGAGCCGATTTTAATAAAATCGCACGATAGGTCGAATAAATTGACTGAAAGTATATCCATAGCCGAAAAACTCTCGTCCGTTCCTATCGCTAAAATCTTGTTGACGATGCCTAGAACGGAGTTGCCGTCAATGCCCGCTTTATAAAACGATTCAATGAGTGATATTGCGGTGGCGGAAGTCTTGTTTGCCGAGTCACCGCTACCCATGCCGTCGGATAGGCAAACCATAAACTTTCCTTCGTCGATTTTAACTAGCGAGTGAGTGTCGCCACTTTTTTCCGAGCCAAACTTCGTTACGGACGCCAGCCCGAACGCCGCGTCGAGCGCTGGGGAAGGACGTAGCGTTATCGTTGAAGTGGTAAGCGATAGAGAAGTTCTAAGCACCACGCTCATTTTAACGCCCAGAGCGTTAGATATAACGTTTTCTATTTTTTTAACGCTAAGTCCGTCGAGTTCAAGCGTTAGATTTATCTCGTAGGAAAAGTCGTTTTCAAATGCCATGATTTCCTTAAAGATTATTCCGTTTTTCTTTAAGGCGTTGCCAACTGTTTTTTCAACTTCACCGCTTAATGATAAACTCTTTGAAAAGTCTAGCGCAAGGTTTTTAAGCACCGCTTCCACTCCGCTAGACTGCATAGTGATAAGTTCCTTTCCGCCTGCAATTTCTTCGCTTTGCCTAACCTTTTCACGGTACTTTGTAATTAGTGAGTTAATTTCAAATATAACGGAGTTTACGTATCCGCACTCGGAAACAAATTTTTTAGTTAAATCAATTAGCGAAATTCGCCCCTTTGCCGAGCCTACGGATATAATGTTTTTAAGTTCTTCGTGGTCGGGTAGGCGCTTGCATTTGCATGCTTCAAACGACGGGCAGTTTTCACACACGTTCATAACCACTTCGTCCGCCATTTTGTAAAACGTTTCTTCGCCGGAACACGTTTCGCGTTTAAGCTGTTCAAAGCCTTTTTTCATTTGATTGAAAACGCCTGCAAGTTCGTAAAGTTTTTGAGATAGTGACAATCTAGTTCTGTTAACCGCGTACTTAGATAAATTGGTATCGCTAAGTTTTTCCGTCTGCTTTTTGAGAGTTTGAAATAGTTTTGTTGGCAAAAATAGAAATAAACACGCTGGAACTATCGCGTACAAAACGTCTAGATAGAAAAACGCGCCGTAAAAATTAAGGACGGCAAGAAAAGTTAAGTCGCATAGTATTGCCGTTATTGAAGTTACAAGTTTTGACTTTTCGTTACATAGTGCCGTAGCGAGCGCCAAGCACGAAAGACTTGCAAAGTAGTTAGTGTTTAAACTCACGGCTGACGGAGCAAACGCCAAAGTCAGCCCCACCGCAACGCAAGTTCCCCTTGAAAACAGTAGCGACGAGCATAAAATAGTAAATATCGCAACTGAGCGATAAGCGTTAAATCCAACGCTATTTATGAGCCCAAGCCCTAATATAAATGAAAATATCGCAAGGCAAACTATTTCGTCTATCGCGCATTTATACTTAAAATTTTTTATAAAAATCACTCGTGACGACGATATAAACACCAGCGTTAAAAGTATTGAAAGTGCGCCTTGAATTGCGTTTTCAACTATTCCGTCGCGCGCTAATAAGATAAACGGTAGGACGGCAAGTAGCGATATAGGAATAATTTTTCCGCCGATTGAAACTTTTTTCCGTTTCATAAGTGCGAAGATAGGGCAAACGATAACGCACGTTACTATTGCCGAAAACACTTTTTGAACGCTAAACTTTATAAAAAACGAAAATATAAATGAAATAGCCGAAGAGAGAGGGTTAAACCCAAGGTACAAAATTGATAAAAATAGCGGAACGCTTAAAAACGAGCCTTCGTAAACGTTACCCAGCAAAAAGCAGAACGCAAAGGGGACTGCCGTTTTTATCAAAGACGAATAAGTAAACTTAATTTTTTTCATAATAAAACCACCTTAACTATGGTTTAACACGCTAAGGTGGTTGATATTTAGAATAAAATGTCTTATTTTACATTAAATTGTTAGATGTTTTCAATAAGGGTAGTACCTACTCCACGGATAGACGCTTCAAACACGTTGTTGTCGCCGAAAAGTTTTTTCATAAACTGAACGTAAGGTCTAACTTCGTTGTCGCTGACGAACGCTAAGATAGAACCTGCAAAGCCACCGCCGTGAACTCTAACCGCACCGTCTTTAATAAACGCCTTGCTAAGTTCAATGCCTAATACTACGGGTTGCTTAATATCGCCTGGGACGTAGCAGTTTTGAAGGAGTGTCAAACTCGAAGTACCAGAGTCGCTAACCGCCTTTAAAAACGCCTTGGTGTCGCCGTTTAAAAGTGCTTTTTCAGCAAGGATAACTCTCTCGTTTTCTTGATAGAAATGAAGGGCGCGTAGTATCGCTCTACCAGAAAATCTGCGCTTTAAAGTGGGGAGCATTTTATTAAAGTCTGTTCTTGGAACGTCACGCAAAACTTTCTTGCCGAAGAAACTTGCAACTTCTTCCATTTCCCGCCTTATAGCCGCATAATGTTCGGTTAAACTAGCGTGGTTGCCACCGGTGTTAGTAAGAACTAAAGTGTAGCCTTTGGGGGCTTGAAGTTTGGTGATTTTAGGCTCGGTTGGCTTATTAAAATCAAGTTTAACGAGCGAGCCGATAGATATTCCGCTTTGGTCGAGTAAACCACAGGGTTTTCCAAAGTAAACGTTCTCGGCGTACTGCGAGATAACCGCGCGGTCAACGTCTGATAAAGCGCCGTCTAAATAAAGGGTATTATATATTTCCGCAACTAAAACTTCAAACGCAGCGGAAGAAGAAACGCCCGCGCCTTTAAAGATGTTAGACGTGGTGTAAGCGGTAAAGCCGTTTACCTTAAATCCACGGTCAACTATCGCCTTCGTAACGCCCCTAGCGAGCGCGTCCGACTTTCCGTATTCGCTTTCCTTAACTTGCAAATCAGTCGCATCGATTTCAACTGGGGAATAGCCTTCGGAACAAATCTTAACGATACCGTCGTCACGCTTAGCAACCGCAGCGATAACGTCACAGGAAATAGACGCTACCATCACGAGCCCGTGATTATGGTCGGTGTGGTTGCCTAAAATCTCGGCTCTGCCTGAAGATGAAAAAACGTGAGTGGGCTCAATCTTTTCGTTTTCTTTAAAAACGCGTTTAAGGTTTTCAATTCTATTAATTTTTTGGTCGATTTTACAATTTTCGCCGTAGAGAACTTTTAAATCCATAATAAACTCCTATTAGGCAAGGTTTTTATAACAGCAATGGTATTTTAACATTTATTTTCAATTATGTAAACGATTACTTGCAAAAAAATTGCGTTTGGGTTATAATTTTATTATAAATTTTGGAGATGAGTTATGTTTTTAGTAGTGGGGCTCGGCAATCCCGATGCAAAGTATAAAAACAACATACATAATTTGGGTTTTATGGGCATTGACGCGCTCGCTGAAAAACTCGGCGTAGCCTTTGACAAAAAAGGTCATAAGGGCGTGTACGCGGTAACTACCGTTGGAAAGGAAAAGGTAGTTTTATTAAAGCCACACACTTATATGAATTTAAGTGGCGAAAGCGTTCAAAGTATATCTAACTTTTACAAAATCCCCGATGAAAACATCTTAGTTATTTATGATGACTTAGATATTGAAATCGGCACGGTTAGAATAAGGGCAAAGGGCTCGGCGGGTACTCACAACGGCATGAAAAGCGTCGTTAATATGCTCGGCAGTACCTTATTTCCAAGAATTAGAATAGGCTGTAAGCCAAGAGATTTTAAAGGCGATATCATAGATTACGTTTTGTCGAATATAAAGGCGGAAGACAAAAGCGATTTTGACGGCGCGATTGACAGGGCGTCAACTGCCGCACTTGAATTTGTAAAGGGCGAAAAAATAGATATCGTAATGAATAAATATAACGGTTAGAAAATGATTAAAAGTCTTATTTGCTCCGAGCGTTTCGGGGGAGAGTACAACGAAATAGTAAAAGGCGTCTGCGGTGGTATTCCCACCGCAGTTTTCGGCGTTAATTTTGCTGAAAAATCAAGGCTCGTTAGTTCCTTTAACGCCCCCGTTTTATTCGTTGTTAGAGACGGAATAACCGCTAGAAAATACGCGAGTGAAATATCTCAAATAACTGGTAAAAAAGCAGTTTATCTTCCGGCAAAGGACGATGGCTTGCTGTTTAAATCGGCTTTTGACAGAGAGCATTTATATAAAAGGCTAACCGCTTTAAGCGAGATAAAAAAGGGTGCGGAAGTAACCGTTACCACTTTTGAAGCGCTTATGCAACTATTTCCGCTAGAAACTGAGAGTTTAGAGTTTACAAGCGGTTGTGACTACGAACTTTCTTCCATATCGACGATGCTCGTAAAACTTGGATATACCCGCGACGAAGTTGCCGAAGTTCAAGGCACGTTTTCACTAAGGGGTGATACTTTAAGAATTTTCCCGATAAATAGTGATAAAGTCGTTCGCTTAGATTTTTTCGGCGATAATTTAGAAAGCATTAAAAGTGACGGAATTGAGTTAAAAACGATTTCCGTTATGCAGGCAACCGACGTTATGATTGAACAATCGGAAGTTGAAGATATCAAGAATAAGTTGCGCTCGTCACTTAAAAAATACGGCAACCTAATAGTTGGCGAAAAGGCTAAGGTTTTATACAATAAAGTGACCGATAGGCTGGAAACCGACCTATTCGACCCCTCTCTTCAATACGTTTTTCCGCTTATCAAAAACGCCACGCACGATTTTACTAAGTACTTTTCAAAAGACACGGTGGTAGTGTTTGACGAGAGCAAGATAACTTACGAAAGTTTAGTTTACCACCACAAGGAAAAAATTGAGAGAGTGGACGGGCTTTTGCGTTCGGGCGACGGTTTTGATTTTATTTCAAACCAACTTGCAAGCGACGAGTACGTGATTGAACTTTTGGCAGAATATAGGTGTTTGGCAGTTCAAACGCTAACTGCAAAAGTTCCATTTTTCAACCCTATAAAAACCTTTAATATCCGTTCTACGCCAGTTGAAAGATACTTTTTAAAGGCGGACGATTTGTGCCGTGACGTCAAGGCGTGGAGCGTTGTTGGTTACACCGTAGTTTTGTGTGCGGGCGATTATTCCCAAGCGGAAAAAGTTTATTATAAACTTTTAGAAAACAAAATTCCAGTTAAATTTGCAGAAGACGTTTCGGGTGATACAAGTGGCGTTTTAGTAACCACTCTCGCGCTCGACAGCGGTTTTATTTCGCACGATACGAACCTTGCCGTTATAGGAACGGGGGATATGTTCGTTAAAAAATCCCAAGCAAAATCGGTTAAGAAAAAGCGCGGGGACGTGTTTACCGCGCCGGAAGTAGGCGGTTTTGCCGTTCACGAACGATTCGGCGTGGGGCTAGTTAAAGGCGTTAAGAGAATAAACACCGTAGAAGGCGGAAAGGACTACGTTGAACTTGAATACGCCGGCGGTGATAGGCTTTACGTTTCAACCGACCAAATGGATAGGCTTTCAAAATATCTTGGCGGTAGCGAAACGCCCACTTTAAATAGAATAGGCAACGGCGAGTTTGAAAGGATAAAGGAAAGGGTTAAGCAAGCGATTGCTAAAATGACTATCAACCTTAAAAAACTCTACAACGAGAGAAGGGCTTTAAAAGGCTTTGCCTTTTCGGAAGACAATGCTTTGACTTTAGAGTTTGAAAACTCGTTTGGTTTTGAAGAGACGGAAGATCAAATCGCGTCCATTGAAGAGATTAAAAAAGATATGGAAAGTACCAAGGTTATGGATAGGCTTTTATGCGGTGACGTGGGCTTTGGTAAAACGGAAGTTGCGCTAAGGGCGTGCTTTAAAGCGATTATGGACGGAAAGCAAGTTGCAATGGTCGCGCCGACTACGATACTTTCCCAACAACACTATCTAACCGCGCTCAGTAGGTTTGAAGGCTTTGGCGTAAGGATAGGCGTTTTAAATAGGTTTAGAACTGCAAAACAACAAAGGGAACTCGTTCAAAAGATAGAAAACGGCGAAGTGGATTTGGTAATCGGTACGCACAGGCTTTTCTCGAAAGACATAAAGTTTAAGGACTTAGGTCTTTTGATAGTCGACGAAGAACAGCGCTTTGGCGTTGAGCATAAAGAGAAGTTAAAACTTTTAAAAGAGAACGTTGACACGTTAGTTTTATCGGCTACGCCGATACCGAGAACGCTTCACATGTCGTTATCGGGAATTAGAGATATAAGCACTATAAACACACCGCCAAAGCAAAGAATTCCAGTTCAAACGGTGGTGTCTGAACTTACCGACAGTTTGATAAAGGACGCCGTTTCTCGCGAACTTTCTAGAAACGGTCAAGTTTTCATACTGTATAACCGCGTTGAAGATATTTATTTGTTTAGCGACAAGGTTAGAAAAATCGTTCCCGACGCAAGAATAATAGTGGCGCACGGTCAAATGCCCGAAAGGGAACTTGAAGACAGTATTATGCGCTTTTACAACGGCGAAGCGGACGTGTTGATTGCCACCACCATTATTGAAAACGGCATAGATATCCCAAGGGCGAACACCTTAATCGTTGAAAGTAGCGATAGGCTAGGGTTATCCACCTTGTACCAGTTAAAAGGCAGGGTTGGTCGCGGAAACTTAATGGCTTACGCGTATTTTACTTACACGGAAGGTAAAATTTTAACGGACGCGTCTTACAAGCGCTTATCCGCACTTATGGAATACACCGAGATGGGTAGCGGTTACAAAATCGCTATGCGAGACTTGGAACTTAGGGGCGCGGGCAACGTTCTAGGAAAGGAACAGCACGGTCACTTGGATAGGGTTGGTTACGAACTTTACAGCAAACTTTTAAAGGAAGAACTTGGCGAAGTTACTAAAAACGCCGAACTCGAACTTGAAATTAAGGCGGACGCGTATATTCCCGAAAGTTATATCGAAAGTGAAAAAACGCGAATGGAAGCGTATAAACTCATTGCCGAGATTTGTTCCGAAGGCGATAGGGTTAGGGTTATCAATTCTTTAACCGAAGAGTTTGGCGCTATTCCAAAGGCGGTGATGACGCTTATCGACATTGCAACCGTCAAGGAAAAGGCGTCGCAAGTTGACGCTATAAAACTTCAAGTATCGCTAAACGTTTGCAGGCTAACGCTTAAAAACTTAGAGAGTTTACGAGACGGAAAAATTACCAAGCGCCTTAAAGATTTTAAGGATAAAGTTACTTTAACTTTCGACGAGAGACCTGTGCTCGTATTTAACGTTTTAGGTGGAAAACCGGAAGACGAGATAAAGTTCGTGATAGATTTTTTGTCGTTTGACGCCTAAAAGACAGAAATTTTTAAAAATTTCGATTAATTATTTTTGAAAGTTGCGAAAAAACTATTGCAATAAAAACAATTATTTTGTATAATAGAAACGCTATTATTATAATTATAAGTGGCATTTTGCCCTTTTGTTTACACGGAGAATTCTATGAAAAAGTTTTTTGCTAAAATATTATCTTGCGCACTCGCTGCCGTTTTGGCGTTATTCGTACTTAACGGTTGCGCGTTAATTACTACTAATACTGAAAGGGATATGGCGCAGGTTATTGCAACGGTATCGGTTGACGAAGCGCTTAGTGAAGACGTTTATAAGCGTGAACTCGTTTCGGCTTTCAATTCCGAAGGTTACTATTACGTTCAATATCAAGGTATGACTGAAACGGAAGTTTATGAACAGTTGCTTGAAGATATCGTTCGCAATAGAATTTTAAAGCAACAGGCAAAACTTGCTCTCTCGGGTGCAACTTCTATTAACGAAGTTGGTTACTTTGCTCAAGCAAACGCCATTAGTGATGGAGACAAGACTAGTTACGAACACGTGTTATCTGGTAATAACTATTCTGGCAAGGCGTTCAACTCGGTGACTAAGACTGACGGTGTTGACCAGTTTATGACCGAGTACGAATACTACGCTATTCAATACAACGTTTTAAGTTCCATCAAAACTTTAATCGACGGTTATAGTGACGATGAAGAAGAACACAATCACGACGGTTACGAAACTTTCAACGGTGAAGTTAGAGCAACGTTACCCACTGAATCTGCTAAGAACGGCAACGAATGGGAAATGCTTCACGACGACGAGATTAAAGTAGTTGACAAAACTTCTGATTTCTATAAATCTTTTGAACAAATAAACAAAGAAGCGGAACTCGGTCTTGACCTTAGCACTTATCAAACTAATTATGAACTTTCCCTTGCAGTTTACAAGGCGTACTGCGCTAAATACGATCTCTTAATTAAAGACAGTAGAACTGAAATTAACAAGGTGGTAAGAGACCTTAAAAAACTCGGCTTTATTACTTCTGAAGAAGCGTCTAAAAAGACTCCGATGACCAAGGAAGAAATTTTAAGTCTCACTTATTTTGCCGACGCGCTTTCCATTCAATACGACAATCAACTTATCAACAAGTACAAAAACGCTCTTCAAAACGAACAAGAAAAAGCGTTAGCGAGTGACGATGCGCTCTACGCTGCGTACGTTAACGTATTCAATTCTCAAAAGAACAAATTCGACCGTGATTACACCACGTACGAAACCGCGCTTGAAAACGCAAGCGACAGTAATCTCGTTTTATACAACCCCTCTTATAGCGAAGGTAGTTACGGTTACGTTTTAAATCTTTTAATAGGATTTAACGACGAGCAAACGGCAATCTTAACCGCAGTTGACGAAAGTCCTAAACTTACCACCGCTCAAAGAGAACAAGCGAGAAAAGACTTATTAGCTACTTTGACTGCAAAAGATTTAAGAAGTAGTTGGGTTGAATCTAACTACGGCACTTACGATAGCGAAACTAACGTATTCACGTTTGGCGATGCGTACTGTAAGACTGAAGCGCTCAAAACTTACGCAGGCAACATCTACGGTGCGTCCGAATATGAATATCACAACGATTACGATATTGAAGAAACTGCGTACAGTTACGAATACGTTGACGGAAGAGAAATCCCGTTTGAAACCTTCTATACAAGCGTTGTAAGTTCAATTATGGGCTTTAACGGCAAGAGTGGTAAAATCGATAATTGTACTGACGACGATATTGTAAAGTTTAGAGATTTAATCTTTGCATACTCAACTGACCCTGGTTCACTCAGTGATAACGACGGTTACGTTTATTCTCCCAAGACTTCGGCTAAAACTTACGTTAAAGAGTTTGCTGCCGCTGCAAAAGAAGTCGTTAATAAGGGCGTAGGCGCGTACACGGTAGTAGCAACTGACTTTGGTTATCACATTATTCTTTGCACTAGGGTTATCGCTCCTAACGTAACTGCAATTTCTAAGCCTGATTTCTTAGCGCAAGTATCTCAGGAAGAAACTATTCCGTATCTCTTCAAAGAATATCAAAAAGCAAGGCTTGTTTCTAACAACGTTGAAAAAGTAACCAACAAGTTCTTTAAAGACAATTTGGCTGGTAGCGTTACTTATAACGAAAAAGCTTATGAAGACTTGGTTAAAGAAGATAAATAATTAATTTTTAAAGCCCGTGGCAAATTCGCCACGGGCTTTTTCTATCTATATATATAATAGTAAATTTCGCGCCTCTTTAAGTCCTTTTCGCAAAAAGCCTTATATTATCGGCAAAAATGCGTTTTTAGTAAAAATTGCAAAAATACCAAATGTGTTTAAGAAAAAACTACCACCACAATATCTTGTGTTTTTTTTAAAAATATTTTTCAAATTGTGGTTTTTGCAACAGTCAATATTTGGGAATTGTGCTATACTAAGAGGGCATCACGAAAGGAAGGAATATTTATGAAGATAATCAAAAGAAGTGGTAAAGAAGTAGACTTTAATTTAGGCAAGATTTTAAGCGCCGTTATCAAGGCTAATAACGAAGTTATCGAAGACGATAGAATCTCCGATGAACAAATTAGAGACCTTGCTAAAAGGGTGGCGGATATATGCGCGTCTAGAACGCGTTCTTTAAGCGTGGAAGAAATTCAAGACCTTGTTGAAAATGAAATTATGCGTCTTGGTGCTTTCAACTTAGCAAGAACTTACATTACTTATCGTTATAAACGCCAACTCGTTAGAAAGGCTAATACCACGGACGATAGAATTTTATCTTTAATCGACTGCAATAATGAAGAAGTTAAGCAGGAAAACTCTAATAAAAACCCCACCGTTAACAGCGTTCAACGTGACTATATGGCGGGCGAAGTATCAAAAGATATAACCAAGCGTATTCTTCTTCCCCAACACATCGTTACCGCTCATGAAGACGGTGTTATTCACTTCCACGATGCCGACTATTACGCTCAAAGAATGCATAACTGTGACCTTGTTAATCTTGAAGATATGCTTCAAAACGGAACAGTTATTTCAGGCACTATGATTGAAAAACCGCACAGTTTCTCAACTGCTTGTAACATTGCAACGCAAATCATTGCTCAGGTTGCGTCTTCTCAATACGGCGGTCAAAGTATATCGCTTACCCACTTAGCGCCTTTCGTTCAAATCTCTCGTGAAAAAATCACTAGGGAAGTAAAGGAAGAGTTTAAGGATGCTGAAGTTACCGTTTCTGACGAAGCGCTTGCAAAAATAGTTGAAAAGCGCGTGCGCGAAGAAGTTAGAAGGGGTATTCAAACTATTCAATACCAAGTCGTAACGCTTATGACAACTAACGGCCAAGCGCCCTTTATCACGGTGTTTATGTACCTTGGCGAAGCAAAGAACGAACGCGAAAAACAAGACCTTGCCATTATGATAGAAGAGACGCTCGTTCAAAGAATTCGTGGTGTTAAGAACGAAAACGGCGTTTACATCACGCCTGCGTTCCCCAAACTTATCTACGTTTTAGAAGAACAAAACGTTCGCGAAGGCACGCCTTACTTCTACCTTACCAAACTTGCCGCTGAATGTACTGCAAAGCGCATGGTTCCCGACTATATTTCTGAAAAGATTATGCTCGAACTTAAAAAGGATAAAAACGGTGAAGGCCATTGCTACACTTGTATGGGTTGCCGTTCTTTCCTTACTCCTTATCTTGACGAAGAGGGTAAGCCTAAGTACTACGGCAGATTTAACCAAGGAGTAGTAACGGTTAACCTCGTTGATATTGCGCTTTCTGCTAAACGCGATATGAACTTATTCTGGAAAGTATTTGCAGAGCGCATGGAACTTTGCCACGAAGCGTTACAATGCCGTCACGAGCGTTTAACTGGAACGCTTTCAGACGCTGCGCCTATTTTATGGCAACACGGCGCACTTGCAAGGCTTAAACCGGGCGAAAGCATAGATAAACTTTTACACGGTGGTTATTCTACCATTTCTCTTGGCTACGCAGGTCTTTGGGAAACCGTTTACGCGATGACTGGTAAAAAACTCACCGAGCCTGAAGGAAAAGAATTTGGTCTTAAAATAATGAAAACGCTTAACGAGTACACTGCTAAGTGGAAGAGAGCTGAACACGTTGACTATTCGTTGTACGGCACACCGCTTGAAAGCACTACTTATAAGTTTGCAAAATCACTTCAACAACGCTTTGGTATTATCGAAGGCGTAACCGATAAGAACTACATCACTAACAGTTATCACATCCACGTAACAGAACATATTGACGCCTTCACTAAACTCAAAGAAGAATCCGAGTTCCAAGCGTTATCACCGGGCGGTGCAATTAGTTACGTTGAAGTTCCCAACATGCAACACAATATCCCTGCGGTTATTAAAGTTATGCAATTTATCTACGATAACATTATGTATGCGGAACTTAACACTAAGAGTGACTACTGCCAAAACTGTGGTTACAACGGCGAAATTCAAATCGTAACGGATAGTGACGGTAAACTCGTTTGGGAATGCCCAAACTGTGGCAACCGCGATCAAACCAAGATGAACGTAGCACGTCGTACTTGTGGTTACATCGGCACTCAGTACTGGAATCAGGGTAGGACGCAAGAGATAAAAGAACGCGTCCTCCACCTTTAATCTAAAAGTAGGTTATATGCAAACTTGTGGTTTGCGTTATATGTAACCTATGGTTACGTTATATGTTTACTCTCGTAAACGTGATATGCAATACTCTGTATTGCGCTTTGGAAAAAATCTATATATAAAAACAATCCACAACGCTACCGTCAGGTAGCATATAACGTTGGTGTAGCCAACATATAACGCGACGATGTCGCATATAACGTAAAGCAACGCTTTACATATAACTCAAACTATGAACTATGCAACCATTAAATTTAACGATATAGCAAACGGCGTTGGGGTGAGAACTTCACTCTTCGTTTCGGGTTGCACTCATAAATGTAAAGGTTGCTTTAATAGTGAAGCGTGGAATTTTAACTACGGCAAGCCGTTCACCGAAGAGACGGAAGAAGAAATCTTTAAATCGATAGATAATTATTTTATCGACGGACTGTCTCTTCTCGGCGGAGAACCTTTTGAGCCTGAAAACCAGTGTGCGCTCCTTCCATTTTTAAAAAGGTTTAAAGAGCGTTTTCCCGACAAAGACGTTTGGTGTTACACAGGGTATCTTTTCGATAAGGAACTCTTAGGCGAGAGTAGGGCAAAAATTGATATAACTTACGAAATGCTTTCACTCATTGACGTTTTAGTTGACGGAAGGTTTATCGAATCACAAAAAAACATATCCTTAAATTTTAGAGGTTCTGAAAATCAAAGGATAATAAAAGTAAAACAATCACTTGAAAAAGGAGAAGTAATTCTTCATGAACTCAATAACGGTTAAATTTAAAAAACTAAGCGATAAGGCGAAAACCCCCACCTTTGGAACGGAATTTTCCGCGGGCGCAGACCTTTATAGCGCTGAAGGCGAAGTAGTTATCAACCCCGGTGAAACCAAGTTTATAGGAACAGGGCTTTCTACTGCGATTCCCGTTGGAACGGTAGGACTCATTTACGCTAGAAGTGGGCTTGCTTGCAAAAAGGGGCTTGCTCCTGCAAACAAGGTTGGCGTTATTGATAGCGACTATCGTGGGGAGATAAAAGTGGCACTTCACAATCACGGTACAGAACCTCAAACGGTAGCGGAAGGCGAGAGAGTTGCTCAAATGGTAATCGCGCCGTATTTCGCAGTAAACTACGAAGAAGTAGCCGATTTAGATGAGACTGAGCGTGGCACAGGTGGCTTTGGTTCAACTGGTTCGATATAATATATAATTAAAACTTAAAGCGTTTTGCTTTAAGTTTTTTTATTGACTTATGGTAACAATAGTGTTAAAATTATTTCTATGAAAAGGCTCGTTTTAAAAATAGGCTCTTCATCGCTCTTTTCGGGTAACGATTTTGCTGAAAAAGAGATTGAAGTTTTAGCCAAGCAAATTAAAGAAATTAAAAACTTAGGCGTTGAAGTGTGTTTAATAACGTCGGGCGCAATAGCGATAGGTATGCAAAGTTTAGGCTTGGATAAAAAGCCGACTGAACTTCCGTTAAAGCAAGCGCTTGCAGCGATAGGACAAATGTATCTTATGGAAAGGTACGAAAAGATATTTGAAAAGGTGTCTTTAAAGCCCGCTCAAATCCTTTTATCGCACGACGATTTCGGTAATCGCGATAGGGTTAAAAACTTAAACAACACGATATCCGCTCTCTTTTCGTTTGGAACTATTCCCGTAATTAACGAGAACGACGCGCTCGCCACTGAAGAGATAAAGGTTGGCGATAACGATACTCTCGCCGCAATGATAGCGCTTAACATCGGTGCGGATATGCTTGTTATCATTTCGGACGTTGACGGGCTTTACGATAAAAACCCAAGTGAGAATAAGGACGCTAAACTTATAAGCGTAGTTGAAAAAATCGATAAGAACGTGTTCGGTTTAGCAAAAGCGCCGTCGTCAAAAGTGGGAACTGGCGGTATGATAACTAAACTAAAAGCGGCAAAGATTTGCGGTAACTCAGGAATATCTATGATGATCGTTGGAAACGGCAAGATAAAAGACTTATCAAAGGTAGTTTCTGGCGAAAATTTAGGCACGTTGTTTACCCCGACCGGCAAGATGCCGGTTAGGAAAAACTGGCTATTATCTTGTGCTAACGTCAGCGGTAAAATTGTCGTTGACGACGGCGCAAAGGACGCGTTAATAAATCGCAAGAGTTTACTTTCTTGTGGAATAACCGACTTAAAGGGCACTTTTGCAAGCGGAAGCGTAGTTGAAGTGTGCGATAAATCGGGCGAAGTTTTTGCAAAAGGCATAGTGGCGTTTGGTAGCGATACTTTAAAGTCGCTCGATAAAAAAGGCGAACACCACTCACAACTTATAATTCACGCAAACAACATCGTGATAAAGGAAGAAATATGATAGATTTTAGTAGCGTTAAAAAGGCGTCGCAAGAGTTATCTTTATTATCGGAAGAACAAAAAAACTGCGCGCTTAAAAACATTTCGCTCGCGCTTATTAAGAGTGCCGACTTAATCGTTAAGGAAAACGAGAAGGACCTTGACTACGCTCGCGCAAACGGAATTAAAGACAGTATGATTGCAAGGCTCACTTTAACGAAAGCGCAAATCGAATCGATTGCGAGTGACGTTTTAAAGGTGGTAAACCTTCAAGACCCGATAGGCGAAGTGTTAGAGGACTTCGTTTCGCGTGACGGTTTAAAGATTAAAAAAGTGCGCGTTCCCATGGGCGTTATAGGCGTTATTTACGAAGCGCGACCAAACGTCACGGTGGACGTTTCAACGCTCTGTTTTAAAACTGGTAACGCTTGCGTTTTAAAAGGTGGAAAGGAAGCCGTTAACACCAACAAAATATTAGTAAAAATTATAAAAGAAGCGATAAAACCCTTTATCCCAGAAGATTCTATTATGCTTTTAGAAGATAGAACGGAAGCGGATGAACTATTAAAGGCAAAGGGTTTTATAGACCTTATAATTCCAAGGGGTAGCAAAAACCTTATAAATCACGTCGTTAATAACTCTAAGGTTCCCGTTATTGAAACTGGCGCAGGCGTTTGCCACACCTACGTTGAAAAGAGTGCGGACTTTGAAATGGCGCTTAAGATTATCGACAACGCTAAGACTTCAAAGCCAGCGGTTTGCAACGCGCTTGAAACGGTTATCGTTGACCGTGAAATTGCAAAAGAATTTTGCAAGGAACTTGAAAAGTTCGCTTTAAATAAAGGCGTTATCGTTCACGTTGATAGCGACGCTAAAAACTATTTGAACGGTGAAGAAATCGACGAAAGCGGTTATTCTATCGAGTATAATTCACTTGAAATGTCGGTTAAAATCGTAGACGGAATAGACGGTGCTTTAAGCCATATAGCAAAGCACTCAACCAAGCACTCCGAGTGTATAATATCAAGTGATAAGGCGGTTATTTCAAAGTTTTTAAATTCGGTTGACAGCGCGTGCGTATATGCGAACGCGTCCACGAGATTTAGTGACGGCGGTTGTTTTGGAATGGGTGCGGAAATCGGCATAAGTACTCAAAAACTTCACGCGCGCGGTCCTATGGGGCTTAAAGAGATAACTTCGTACAAGTACCTTATTGAAGGAAACGGTGAGATAAGATGAGAATAGGTTTTATAGGCTCAGGGAAAATGGGCTCGGCAATTCTTCGTGGAATAAGCGGAAAAGTTTTTTCAAAAGAAGAAATATCCGTTTACGAGATAAACGAAAAAATTATTGAAAAGTTAAAACTTGACGGTATTGACGTCGTTTCTTCAATCGACGAGTTAACTGGTAAAGTTGACGTGGTGTTAATCGCTATAAAACCCCAAGATTTTTCAACGCTATTAAACTCGTTAAAGGGAAAGGTTGACGGCAAACTTGTAATAACTATTGCAGCTGGCGTAAAGATAAAAACTATTGAAGACGCACTCGGCTCTATTAAAGTTGCAAGGGCAATGCCTAACACCGCCGCGGCGATAGGCGAAGCAAGTAGCGTTTTATGTTTTAACGGCGCTTGCACTTGCGAAGATAAGGCGCTTAGTGAAGATATTTTCAACTGCATCGGCAAGGTGTGTTTGATAGACGAGAGTTTGATGGATGACGTTATCGCAATAGGCGGAAGTTTCACGGCGTTTGAGTATTATTTTTACAAAGGATTTTTAGAAAGTAGCGTAAAGCGTGGCGTTCCTTACGAAACGGCTAAAAAACTCTTAGTTCAAAGCATTATAGGCTCGGCAAAAATGATAGACAGCGACGATAGAGATATCGACGAGTTAATTAATGACGTTTGCTCTAAGGGTGGAACGACGCTTGCAGGTCTATCCGCGTTTGAAGATAGTAACCTTTTAAGTATTATCGACGACTGTGCCGTTAGATGCACGGAACGTAGTAAAGAACTAGGAAAATAAAAATTGCGTACCGTTTGGTACGCATTTTTTTATATAATTTAGTCAAACTATCTCTATGAGAAAAAGAGATAAAGATTATGAACGAGTTTTAAGTAAATTAAATAGTGCAGAACCTAGTGAAGTGGGTGGCATATTAAAAGAGTACTTCCGCCTTAAAAAGAAAAAGCGGTGAAAACCTTCGTTATACTTCGTTACTGCAAATCCGTTGCATTAATAATGACCAAAAAGGTCTATTGTTATCGCCCCGCCTTTGCGAGCCTTGTCTAACTTGCTTTTGACCGCTTTTTAAAGCGGTAAATATCCACAACGCAACACTGCGTGTTGCATATAACGCGACGCAAGTCGCATATAACGCAAACTGAGTTTGCATATAACGTCCAAAGGATATATAACTTTTAAAAATCCCATTTAGGAATATATTCTTCGCTAGCCGATGAGAGTTCTTGTAAAAATACGTTTTCAAGGTTTAACTCACTTGCGTAAGCAACAACCTTTTCGTATTCTTTTGCAGTTATCTTGCGGTTTAACTCTTTGAGTTTTTCCTGTTTTACAAGTGGGGTAAACTGTGACATAATCGATAGATACGCGCCGTTTTTAGCGTTATCTTTAAACCACTTTAAAACCTTTAAACTGTCGTTTTGGCATAGCGGTAAAATAAGGTGGCGAACGATAACGCCCGACTTTAATAGTCCGTTTTCCACTACGGTTTTTTTGCTTTCCATCATAAACTTAATGGCCTTTTCAGCGTACTCAAAATAGTTAGATTTTCCCGTGTATCGTTGAGAGATTTTACTGTCTATAAATTTAAGGTCAGGAAGATAAATATCAACGTATGGGTCGATTATTTTAAGTGTTTCCACCGTTTCGTACGAGTGCGTATTGTATACGACGGGGATACTTGGGCGGTATAAATCAAACGCCTTTACGATTTCAGTTACGAAGTGAGTTGGGGTTACTAGGTTAATATTATGCGCCCCTAAGTCTTCTAAAATTTTAAAGATATCCGCAAGACCGCTTGCGGTTATTTTTTTGCCCCTTAGAGCGTTAGAGAGTTCGTAGTTTTGACAAAAGGCGCAACGGAGCGAGCATCCGGTAAAAAACACCGTGCCCGATCCTTTCGTACCAGAAATAAACGGTTCTTCATAGTAGTGAAGACCGTACTTTGCGATAGATATCTCGCTATTTACCCCGCACGCACCGTTTAACTTAGTTCTATCAAGACCGCAAAAGTTAGGGCAGAGTTTACAATTTTTCACCGTTTCGTTACACATATTTTAATTTTAACACTAATCGCTTTTGTTGACAATTGTTTTAAAAGAATATATAATTATTTTAATTTATTAAAACTAATGGTGAAACTTATGAACAAATTTTTTACAAGTGAAAGTGTGACCGAAGGTCATCCCGATAAGATTTGCGATCAAATTTCCGACGCGGTGTTAGACGCTATTTTGGAAAAAGACCCCGACGCTCGCGTTGCGTGTGAGTGCGCTTGCTGTACAGGCCTTATTTTAGTTATGGGCGAAATTTCGACCAGTTGCTACGTTGATATTCAAAAGATTGCTCGCCAAACGGTTGAAGAAATAGGCTATACTCGTGCAAAGTATGGGTTTGACGCGTCTACTTGTGGCGTTATCACGTCCATTAACGAGCAGTCCGCCGATATCGCTATGGGCGTTGACAGTTCCGTTGAACACCGCTCCAGCGGTGATATTGCCGATCAAGTTGGCGCAGGCGACCAAGGTATGATGTTTGGTTACGCAACCGACGAAACTGAAGAATATATGCCCATCGCGTTAACGCTTGCTCACAAACTCACTAAAAGACTTAGCGAAGTTAGAAAGCAAGGTATTTTAACGTACCTTCGCCCCGACGGAAAGAGCCAAGTTACCGTTGAGTACGACGGAAACGAAGTTAAGCGCATCGATACCGTAGTAGTTTCCACTCAACACTCTGACGAAGTTACTACCGAAAAACTTAGAGAAGATATTTTAAGAGAAGTTATAAAAGCAGTTCTTCCTGCAAACCTTTTAGACGAGAATACTAAGTATTACATCAACCCGACTGGTAGATTTGAAATCGGCGGTCCACACGGTGACAGCGGTTTGACTGGTAGAAAGATTATCGTTGACACTTACGGTGGAAGTTGCCCCCACGGTGGTGGTGCTTTCTCTGGTAAAGACCCGACTAAAGTTGATAGAAGCGCGGCTTATATGGCTCGTTACATTTGCAAGAACTTGGTTGCATCAGGCCTTGCTAAAAAATGCACGCTTGAACTTTCTTACGCTATCGGCGTTGCAAAGCCCATTTCGGTATTTGTAAACACCGAAGGAACAGGCGTTTTAAGTGACGGTGAACTTGCCGATATCGTATCAAAAGAGTTTGACCTTCGCCCATATTCCATCATCAAAACCCTTGGTTTAAGAGCTCCTATATACAAAAAGACTGCGTCCTACGGTCACTTTGGAAGAAGTGAGTTCCCTTGGGAAAAACTAGATAGAGTAGATGATTTAAAGGCTTATTTACGTCGTTAAACTACGTTTCTGTGAAGCCCGCGCATTTACGATGACCAATAAGGTTTATCGTAACCGCCCAGTCTTTACGAGCCTTGTTTAACTTGCAACTAATCCTTTAAGTAAACGGGTTGATAAAACTTATTAAAAATCACGTATAAACCTTATGAAAGCGATTGAAATCAAAAACGTTTCTTTTAAATACGACGAAGATAAGCCCTTCGTGCTCAAAGATCTTTCCTTGTCGGTTGACAAGGGGGATTTTTTGTGTGTGCTTGGAGAAAACGGCAGCGGTAAATCAACGCTTTCCCGCCTTATAAATGGACTTTTAACGCCAACTGAAGGTTCGGTAGAAGTGTTTTCACTATCGACCTTAGATAAAAAAGGGGTTAAAGAAATCCGCAAAAAAGTAGGTATGGTATTCCAAAATCCCGATAATCAAATGGTTGCAACCATAGTTGAAGACGACGTTGCCTTTGCGCCCGAAAACTTAGGAATACCAAGCGACGAAATAGGTAAAAGAATTGACTTTGCTCTCGATAGCGTGGATATGCAAAAGTATAGATATTCCGCAGGTCAACGCCTAAGCGGTGGGCAAAAGCAAAGGGTGGCTATTGCTGGCGCGCTAGCCGTTATGCCCGAAATTTTAATACTTGACGAATCTACTTCAATGTTAGACCCCTTAGGTCGCGAAGAAGTAATGCAAGTGGTTAAAAAACTCAACGATAACGGAATGACCGTTATTTGTATCACTCACTATATGGACGAAGTTGTGAACGCCAATAAGGTTGCCGTTTTGTCAAATGGAAAACTCGTAATGGAAGGAACTCCGTCACAAATATTTGCTAGGCAAGAAGAACTTAAAAATTATGGGCTCGACGTGCCTAGGGCAACTAAAATAGCAAACGCGTTAAAGAAGAACGGCTTGGATATTAAAGGCGATATTTTAACTGCGGAAGGTTTAGCGGAGGAATTATGCAGATTGTTTCAAAAGGCTTAACCTTTACCTACAATAAAAAATCGGAGTTCAAAAAAGCGGCGTTAACAGGCGTTGACTTAACTATAAACGAAGGGGAATTCTTTGGAATAGTTGGTGAAACGGGTAGCGGTAAATCGACTTTTATTCAGCATTTAAACGGTTTAATTTCGGTTGAGAGCGGATATTTAAAAGTTGGCGATTACGAACTTTCCGTGCAAGATAAAAAAGAGAAAAAGGCGCTTAAAAAACGCTTGAAAGAACTTCGCTCGAAAGTCGGTATGGTATTTCAATATCCCGAATATCAACTGTTTGCCGAAACTGTGTTTGAAGACGTTTCGTTTGCCCTTAAAAACTTCCGCCAAGATTTAACCGACGAAGAGATAAAGTTAAGGGTTAAAAAGGCGATAGAAATCGTTGGGCTTGATTATGACGCCGTGAAAGACAAGTCGCCCTTTGAACTCTCGGGCGGTCAAAAAAGGCGGGTGGCAATCGCTGGAATACTCGTTTCCGAGCCAGAGATTTTAGTTTTAGACGAGCCCGTTGCAGGGCTTGACCCAGTAGGCAAAAAACGCCTTATGAGTTTACTTCACACCCTTCACGACAATAAAGTCGTTAAAACGGTAATCATTGTTTCGCACGATATGGACGAGATAGCCGAGAACGTTGAAAGGGTTGCGCTGTTTTCTAACGGCAAGGCGGTTATGGTGTGCACGCCTAAGGAACTTTTTGTATCCGATAATCAAGCGGTTAAAAGGCTTGGGCTTCCGGTTACTGCGTACGCAAGCAAGAAACTTAGCGAAATAGGCGTTGATATCGACAGTAACTTTAAAGTAAGTGAATTCGTAGAAAAGGTAACTGAAAAATATAAAAGTAGATAACAAATTATGCTTTCTGATTTAACTTTCGGGCAGTATTTTCAAGCCGAATCGTTCGTACACAGGCTTGACCCCCGCGTAAAAATTTTAATGCTTATAGCGTTCGTAACGATGGTGTTCGTAGCAAATTCTTTCTACGGACTTGTTGCGCTTGCGCTCTTTTTAATTTTTGCGATAATTTTCTCGAAAGTGCCATTTTTCCAAATGCTTAGAAGTTTAAGGGCGGTGTTGTTCATCATAATTTTCACCGTTATCTTAAATATTTTCTTCTACACCGGCGAAACGGAAACGGTTTTGTTTTGGATAGTAACCAAGGAAGCGCTTATCTTCTCTGGGTTTATGGCGCTAAGGCTCATAATTTTAGTTATGGCGAGCGTTCTTCTCACTTACACCACGACGCCTGTTTCCTTGACCGACGGTTTAGAGAGTTTAATGTATCCTTTAAAATTTATCAAATTCCCAGTTCACGAGATAGCGCTCGTTATGAGTATTGCGCTTAGGTTTATCCCCATTTTGATGAACGAAGCGGATAGAATAATAATGGCTCAAAAAGCGCGTGGTGCAGATTTTGACAGCGGAAATATCTTCAAAAAAGCAAGGGCGATGATTCCGGTTTTAATTCCCTTGCTTATAAGTGCGTTCCGCAGAGCCGAAGAACTTGGCGACGCGATGGACAGTAGATGTTATAGTTCCGCGTCCAAGAGAACTAAGTTTAAAAAACTTAAATTTTCATATAGAGATATAGTTGCAACTTTGTTATCGCTTTGCGTGTTCGGTGGAGTTATCGTTTTGAGAGTGTTTGGGGTGGGCGTATGAGAATACTTTTAACTATTTCATACGACGGAACTGATTTTTGCGGTTACCAAATTCAGCCTAACGGCAGAACGGTGGAAGAAGTTTTAAATACCGCTATTGAAACGCTGACTGGGAAAAAGGTTAAATCGGTTGCTAGCGGAAGGACGGATAGCGGTGTTCACGCGCTTTGCCAAAAGGTGCATTTTGACACGGATTTTGCAATCCCACCCGAAAAGTTTGCAAACGCGTTAAATCCGTTGCTACCTAAAGACGTTAAGGTTATCAAAAGCCAAAGGGTGGCGGATACTTTTAACGCAAGGTTTTCGTCAAAGAAAAAAACTTATAGGTATTCGCTTTTTATAGCAAGCGTTGAAGAACCACTTGAAACGAGATACAAAGCGCTTATAAATTTCACGCCCGATATAGAACTTATGAAAAAGGGAGCGAAAATCATTGAAGGCGAGCACGATTTTAAGTGTTTTTTAGCGAGTGGAAGTTCCGTTAAAGATACCGTTAGAACTGTTTATTCAATAAAGATAGTAAAGAGTGGAAAGCATATTGATATCTACGTTACTGGAAACGGTTTTTTATACAATATGGTGCGTATGATAGCGGGTGCTCTCGTAAAGGTTGGCGAAGGAAAGCTCAGCCTTGATAGTCTTCAAGAGATGATATCGTCTGGTGAGAGAAAGAATAAAATCGTAACGATGCCAGCAAAAGGGCTTACGCTATACGAAGTAAACTATAAATAAATATTATAAAAGGGCGTTAAATTGCTTGACAACAACGCCAAATTTATATAAAATAGTCAATGCGGTACTTTGGATTACCTGATGAATTAGCCCCTCAAATGGTAAATCTAGTAGTGCTATTTAAAGATTTTTTAGGAGAAAAATAATGAAAACTTTCATGGCAAAAGCCGATCAAGTTGAAAGAAAGTGGTACGTTGTTGACGCGAGCGGTATGGCTCTCGGTAGACTTGCATCTCAAGTAGCAGCAGTTTTAAGAGGCAAGAACAAACCCACCTTCACCCCCAACGTTGACTGCGGTGATCACGTTATTATTATAAATACTGATAAGGTCATCTTAACGGGTAAGAAACTCGATAAGAAGTTCTACACTTATCACACCGGTTACATCGGTGGTTTAAAACAAATTCCTTACAGCAAGATGATGGCTGAAAAGTCCGACCTTGCAGTATACGAAGCAGTTAAGGGTATGCTTCCCAAGAACAGTCTTGGCAGAAAGATGCTCACTAAACTTAGAGTATACAAAGGT
>JAZSOI010000020.1:0-43050 GCA_045536835.1 Christensenellaceae bacterium | reverse complement strand
TTTCTTAATGGAAAATTCCATAAACTCGGTGTTCGTTGGCGAAGAAGTTATAGAGAACATAGCCTCGCCTACGCCGGGGATAGAAAGCATTGCGCATTGACCGGGCATGTGCTCGAAAGCCTTTTTACCGTCGGGGGTAACCACTCTAAAAGTCTTAACGTCGGGGGTGTCTTTTCTTATATCCGTAATAACGCCTATTACGGGAATTAACGCTTCGTTCGTCATTAGTTTTTACCTCCGAGTTTTTTAATTACTTTTACGATGTTGAGCGACTGCGGACATTTCTTAACGCATCTTCCGCAACCTACGCAACCGTACTCACCGTCGTTATTAGACGGGAAATAGCAAAGTTTGTGCATAAATCTTTGGCGATATCTTTGCATTTGGTTCTTTCTCGGGTTTTCGGCAGCCATCTTAGTAAACTCAGAATACATGCACGAATCCCAGCACCTAAATCTCTTAACGCCTGCGTTAGTTTGGAAATCTCTTATATCAAAGCATTGACAAGTCGGGCAAACGAAGGTACAAGTACCACAGCCTAAGCACGCTTTGGAAAGTTCTTCCCATTCAGGTCTATCGAAAAGTTCCATTAAGTTTTCGCCTTTAAAGTTAGAAAGGTCAAGGTTTACAAACGGAAGGGCTTCAATTTTTTCTTGAATAGCCTTTTTCTCGCCTTCAACCGCCTTATCGTCGCCGTTTTCTAAGCATTTAAGCGTAGCAAGAAGTTTTTCGCCCTTTTCAGTAAGCGCCTCAAAGTGCATTTCTTCGCCTACGATTACCGCTTGAATATCACCTTTGGGATTAGCCGCGTCTACGCCGAACACCTTACAAAAACACGAACTTTCAGGGTTGTTACAAGCAAGGGTAATAACAGTTACCGCTTCGCGCTTGGTTTGATACATCGTATCAACGGGTTCAGCAAGGAAAACTCTATCTAAAACTTCAAAACTTTTAAGGTCGCATCCGCGAACGCCGAACAATACGAAAGGTTCAGCCTTTTTTCTCGCGTCGATAATCTCAATCGTTTTATCGCCGGTTTTAAATTCCATCATATCTTCGCTTTGAGGGAAGAATAAGTCCTTTGCCGATTTTACCGTTTGAAGCGTTTCGATATCAACGCTTGCTCCGTCTTCATACTTTTTAAAGTTAGTAGCGCCTGCAACTTTAATAGGAAGATAAAGTTCTTGGCTAGACGCTATTTCCTTATATAATAAGTCAAGGTTTTTTAAAGCAATCTTTTTCATCAGGCGTTACCTCCGAAAATATCGCTCGGGTCTAAGTCGCCCGTAGTGTAGTTAGTGAGCGGTCCTTTAGAGTCGGTGTCTTCTCCCGCTTGATACTCGCCGTAAAGTCTATCGATATCGCTGATGAACTTTCTGTTGAGTAAGTGAAGAGGGATATGCTGAGGACATACTCTTGAACATTCGCCACAGTCGGTACATCTGCCTGCAACGTGGAACGCCCTTATGATGTGGAACATCTTCTCTTCAAAACTGTCGCTATTTGCCTTGCTTGCAATGCCCGAATTGTCGTTATCGAAAACGCACTTAGTGCAAGTGCACGCTGGGCAAACGTTTCTGCACGCGTTACAGCGAATGCAGTTGGAAAGTTGGTCTTTCCAGAACGCGTACCTTTCGTCAGCGGTCATCGCCTCTAACTTTTTAACCGTTTCAAAACGGTCGATAGAAGGCTCGCGCTTTTCGTTAAAGGAAATAACGTCATCGTAAGAGAGAAGTTTCTTAGTGCAAGTTAAGCACTTGCCTAAAATTACGTCTTCCTTTTTGAACTCTTTGCCGTTAATCGTAACGGTATCAACCGTTTCTTCGACGCTAGTTACAATTTCTATGCCGTTTTCTTTGAGTTTATAGGGGTCAACCTTTCCTTGACACTCAACGCCAACGGTGTAAACGTTTTCTTTTTTAATTCTGTGTTCTTTTATAAGTTGATTAAAACTATAACTGTCGCAAGGTTTTAAAAATACTAAAATCTTGCCTTCTTTTTTGCTTTCTTCAACTAAGTATTTAGAAAGGTTTGCTCCGCAGAACGCGCCGTATACGAAGTTTTGTAAACTTTCAACGCTGGTAAACACCGCGGGCTCAACGTCGAAACCAAGTTCGCCTTTCTTCCAGCCGATAACTCTTTGAACTTCACCAGAAGATAAAAGAGCAGTCGCTTTTTCAATCATAGCGGAATTTATTCTTTGCATCTCAAATCCTCCAATCTCTTATTTTCGCCGAGAGCGGCAACCTTGCTAGCAAAGTCGTTCATAACCTTTGAGAACTTTGCGCCTTCCGCCGCCGAAACCCACTCAACGCGAGTTCTTTCTCTTTCAATTCCAAGATAATCGAGCATACTGAAAAGTAAACTCATTCTTCTTCTTGCATAGTAGTTGCCACTCGTGTAGTGGCAGTCACCGGGGTGACAACCGCAGATGATAACGCCGTCCGCTCCCCTTTGGAAAGCCTTTAAAATAAACATGGGGTTAACTCTGCACGAACAGGGAACTCTAATAATTTTTACGTCAGCGGGGTAAGAAAGCCTTGACGAACCTGCAAGGTCCGCACCTGCGTAACTACACCAGTTACAGCAAAACGCAACGATTAAAGGTTTCTTTTCTTTATTTATCTCTTGCATATCGCGTCTACCTCCGCCATAATTTGTTTGTTGCTAAAGCCCTTAAGGTCCATTGCTCCAGAAGGACAAGTAACGGTACAAGCACCACAACCTTGACATACCGCTTCGTTAACGGAAGCAACCCTTCTCGTTTCGGTTTTACCACCGCCGATGCGGAACTCTTTGTCAACGTAAGTAATAGCGCCGTAAGGACAAACGTTTGCACATACCGAACAACCGGTACAAAGCGTTTCGTCGCTGTGAGCAACGCAAGCGTTACATTTAAGTTTGTCTTTAGAAAGTAATCCAACAACCTTTGCCGCACAAGCACTCGCTTGAGAAACCGTTTCGGGAATATCCTTAGGTCCTTGACAAACGCCCGATAAGAAGATGCCAGCCGTCGGGCTTTCAACGGGACGAAGTTTTGCGTGCGCTTCGGTTAAGAAGTTGTTAGTGTCAATACTTGCAGTTACCATAGTTGCAATCTTTCTAACCGACGGGTTAGGTTCGATTGCCGCAGCGAGAACTACTAAATCTGACGGAATAACCACTTGTTCGTTGTTTATAAGGTCTGAGCCTTGAACCATGAGTTTGCCGTTCTCTTCGTAAACCTTACCAACCATACCCTTTATATAGTCAACGCCGTATTGTTCAACTGCTCTACGGAAGAACTCGTCGTAGTTCTTACCAGGCGTTCTAACGTCTATGTAGAATACGTGAACTTCGGTGTCGGGATATTTTTCACGGATAAGCATTGCGTGCTTTGCCGTGTACATACAGCAAATCTTACTGCAGTACGGCTTACCACAACCAGACGTATCTCTCGAACCTACGCATTGAATAAAGGTTATAACCTTGGGCTCTTTGTGGTCGGACGGACGAACTAAGTGACCGTCGCTAGGACCTGCCGCGTTCATAAGTCTTTCAAGTTCAAGCGAAGTTACCACGTCTTTATAAGTATCGTAGCCAAACTCGTTGAAGTTTTCAAGAGAAATCGGCTTATAGCCCGTTGCAACTACGATTGCACCGTATTCTCTTTCGATAATTTCATCTTTTTGAGTGTAGTCGATAGCGTTTACTTGGCATTGCATTGCGCAAAGACCACACTTGCCGTTTTTAAGTTTCAAGCATTGTTCGGGGTCGATGATAGCGACGTTCGGGATTGCTTGAGCAAACGGAATATAAATCGCAGGGCGATTGTTAAGCCCCATATTGAAATCGTTTTTGCCTTTCTTTGACGGGCACTTTTGCATACATACGCCACAGCCAGTACACTTCTTTTCGTCAACAAAACGAGCCTTTCTTCTAATTTGAACTTTGAAGTTGCCAACGAAACCCTTAACCGACTCAACTTCGCTAAACGTCATAATATCGATATTTTCGTTTTGCGCACAGTCAACCATCTTGGGAGTTAAGATACAAGCCGCACAGTCTAAGGTCGGGAAAGTCTTATCGAGTTTTGCCATGTTACCGCCGATAGTTGGAGAACTTTCAACGATGTCAACTTCATAACCTGCTTCGGCAATGTCGAGCGCGGATTGAATACCAGCAATACCACCGCCGATAACGAGCGCTCTCTTAACTACTGCACTTTCACCAGAAGTGAGCGGTGCGTTGAGTTTAAGTTTTGCAATAGCACTTCTACCTAAAATGATAGCCTTTTCGGTTGCTTCTTCAATATCTTTGTGAATCCAAGAACATTGTTCACGGATATTTGCAATTTCAACCATGTAGGGGTTAAGTCCTGCACTTTCTGCAGTCTTTCTAAAAGTTGCTTCGTGCATTCTCGGAGAACACGAACATACTACGATACCGGTTAAGCCGTGTTCTTTGATGGCGTTGCGGATAAGCGCTTGGCCGTTTTCCGAGCACATGTATTGATAGTTTTCGGAAATTACTACGCCGGGTTCGGCTTTTAAAACTTCCGCAACTTTTTTAACGTCTACCGTTGCTGCGATATTACTACCACACCAACACACAAATACACCAATCTTTTGCATTATACTCTTCCTTATTATTTATTGAACTTTCTAAACATACTTACGAGAAGTTGTTGGGGAATTGCTTCGTCCACCATAGCGGGAACGGTTTCAGCGGCAATCTTGTTTCCGCCTTGCGCTCTTATAACTTCTTGGCGAACGGCTTCGATTACGTTTGCAGGAGCAACTCCGCGGGGGCATCTTTCCACACACGCAAAGCAACTCAAACAAGTGTATAAAGATTTGCTTTGTAAAAGTTTATCAACTTCGCCTTTTTCTATATAGGATACGAACTGATGCGGTTTGATATCCATTTCAGCGTACGCCGGGCATCTACCCGAACATTTACCGCATTTCATGCACTTTCTAACGTCAGTTCCACTTCTTTCTCTAATGAGTTTTGCTTGTTCTTTTCTATCCATGGCTTACTCCTTTACGCCGAGCGCTTCGGCAAGAAGTTCGGTAAAATAATATACTGGAACTTCGCCGTTACCGTTTTCGGTAAGGTTATACATACAAAGGGGGCACGCGGTTACGAGTTTTTCCGCTCCTGCGTTTTTAGCAGAATCGGTAACTTTGTGGCTCTTTTTAACCGCTAAGTCTTTTTGAGTGGTGGAAACGTACGCGCCACAGCACTCGTTTTTGAACGCGTAGTTTACTGGCGTTGCGCCTATCGCGGTGATAAAGTCTTCGATAATTTTGGGGTTTTCGGGATTATCAAACGCTAAGGTTTCGCTTGGGCGGAGAAGTAAACAACCGTAGTACGCGCCTATCTTTTGACCTTTCAAGGGGTTAACTACCGCTTCTTTAATCTTGTCAAAGCCAACGTAGTCTCTTAAAAGTTCAAGATAGTGGATAACGTCCGTTTCGCCAGCGTACTCTTCGTCGAGCGCGAGATAGTTGTTGGCTTTTAAACGAATATTATCGTCGTTTTTCATATCGTCGTTAACTCTCTTTAAAACGTGGTGGCAAGCGGAACATAAAGTTAAAAGTTTTCCGCCTTGCTCTTTCGCGCTTGCAAGAGTTCTAACTGCCGAGAGTTTAGTGGCGATTTCGTCTTTCGATACGGGATAAACCGCACCGCAACATTGCCACTCTTTAATCTCTTCAAAGTCAACGCCTAATTTTTCAAGGCATTTTCTTCCGTATAAGTCTAATTGTTTTGCTTTAGTTCTAAGGGTACAACCCGGATAATAAGTAAATTTCATAATCACACCATTTGTTCAGGCTTGAACACTTTATCAAATTCTTCAGCGGATAAGAAGCCGAGCGATACGCACGCTTCTTTCAAACTGATGTTTTCTTTGTGAGCAAGTTTTGCAGTCTTCGCTGCGTTTTCGTAACCGATGTAGGGGTTGAGCGCGGTTACGAGCATTAAAGAGTTGTAAAGGTTGAACTTCATCTTTTCAGCGTTTGCTCTAATACCCGATACGCAGTTTACGTTGAACGAACGGATACCGTCTGCTAAAAGCCTTGCCGATTGTAAGAAGTTATATATGATAACGGGCATGAACACGTTGAGTTCAAAGTTGCCTTGCGAAGCAGCAAAGCCAACCGCAGCGTCGTTACCCATTACTTGAACTGCAACCATCGTCATCGATTCGCATTGAGTGGGGTTAACTTTACCAGGCATTATCGACGAACCGGGTTCGTTTTCAGGAATAAAGATTTCACCAAGACCGCAACGAGGACCGCTCGATAACCACCTAACGTCGTTTGCAATCTTCATCATATCCGCAGCGAGCGCTTTGAGTGCGCCGTGTGCAAACACGATTTCGTCTTTCGCGGTTAAGGCGTGGAATTTGTTTTCAGCCGTCTTGAAAGTCTTGCCTGTAAGGTTGGAAACTTCTTCTGCAACCGCAACGTCAAAACCCTTGGGAGCGTTTAAGCCTGTTCCAACTGCCGTACCGCCGAGCGCGAGTTCTTTAAGTCCGGGAAGAGAAAGTTCAAGCATTGCCCTACTCTTTTCAAGCATATTTCTCCAACCGCTTATCTCCTGAGAGAAACTTACGGGAACTGCGTCTTGAAGGTGAGTTCTACCGCTCTTTACGATTCCTTCGTTTTCCTTTTCTAAACGCTTGAACACTTCAATTAAAGCGTCGATTTCAGGGAAGAGTTTATCTTCAATCGCGATAACGGCTGCAATGTGCATTGCTGTTGGGAAAGTATCGTTACTCGATTGGCTCTTATTGATATCGTCGTTGGGGTGAAGAAGTTTTTTGCCTGCAATTTCGTTTCCGCGGTTAGCGATAACTTCGTTGGCGTTCATATTAGATTGAGTACCAGAACCAGTTTGCCATACGACGAGCGGGAAATGGTCGTTCAAACTACCCGAAATAACTTCGTCACACGCTTGAGAAATCGCGGTGAGTTTTTCGTTATCGATTTTGCCAAGACGGTTGTTAGCGTAAGCCGCCGCCTTTTTCAAAATGCCGAACGCGTGAGTGATTTCACGGGGCATTACTTCTCCGCCGATGCGGAAATTTTGATAACTTCTTTGAGTTTGGGCTGCCCAGTATCTATCAGCGGGAACTTTCATTTCGCCCATAGTATCTTTTTCAATGCGGTATTCCATAATAAACTCCTTTGGTTTGCCTAGTGGCAAACGGTGATATGCAAACTACGTTTGCGTGATATTCGCCTATTGGCGAGTTGTATGCATCCTTTGGTTGCGTTATATGCTCGCAAGCGAGCGTTGTGGTTGTTTTCTATATAGAAATTATCCTAAGCGCAAATTGAAAATTTGCATATAACGTTTACAACAGTAAACATATAACGTTGGCAACGCCAACGTTTAACGCATTACAAAGTAATGCATATAACTACTACTTGCAATCTACGGCTTCAATAACAGCCTTCATCGCGTTAGCCGACGCCACTAACTTTTCAGTTTCTTCCTTAGTTAAAGTGGGGGTAAGTGTCGACTTAATACCGTCGGTACTTAAAACGCAAGGAATAGAAATGCAAACGTCTTCAATTCCGTATTCGCCTTTCATTAAAGTGGATACGCAAACTACGGTGTCAACGCCGGAATATAAGCACTTGCAAATGTAAGCAACCGCAGCGGCAACGCCGTTATAAGTTGCGCCCTTTCTAGAAATGATAATTCCACCCGACTTTCTAATGTATTCGGCAACTTCTTCCTTATCGTAAGGCTCAACCTTTAATTCAGGGTTGGTGATAACGTCAGCGTACTCGTCGATGTTAACGCCAGCGATTTTTACCTTAGACCAAGGAACGAAAGAAGTATCGCCGTGTTCACCTAACACGTCCGCATCAACTTGCATAGGCGAAACCTTGTAAATTTCCGAAAGGCGAGTTCTAAGCCTTGCAGTATCTAAACTCGTGCCCGAGCCGATAATTCTGTTTGCTGGGATATTAGTTGCCTTGTGGAAAGCGTAAGTCAACACGTCAACGGGATTTGCTACGATAACGTATAACGCATCGGGACAAGCCGAAGAAATTTGCGGAGCAATGCTCTTTATAATGTTAACGTTAATTTGAGCAAGGTCAATTCTCGTTTGACCGGGCTTTCTTGCAACGCCCGACGTAATAATTACGATATCAGAACCCTTAGCGTCTTCGTAATTACCTGCTCTAACGATTGCAGGGTTTAAAAACGGGGTTGCTTGATAAATATCCATCGCTTCGCCGAGTGCTTTATCGTTGTTAACGTCAATGAACACTACTTCGGACGCAGTTCCTTGCGCCACTAAAAGATAACCTATTGACGAACCTACCGCACCAGCGCCGATAATCGTGATTTTTCTCTTCATAAACATACCTCCTACTTTGTTTGTTAAAAAATTAACAATGTTTTCTAAAATCAAAAGCGGATTTTTAGCGCATAATTCGCCCTTTTCCGCTACGTTCGCTCTTATTATATCACATTTTTTTAATAACGCATAGCGTTTTTATATAAAAAACGAAAAATTTTTTAACGATTATTATAGGCAATTGCTAAAAATTTTGGTTTTTCAGGTTTTGCGTTGACTTAATTTTTGATTTTGGCTATACTTTTTAATATGAAAGGCGAAAAAATCTACAATAAAATAAAACCTTTTAGTTACGCCGTTGGAAAATTAGGCTCGTTTATTTACTCCAAGTTTTTCTTGCGCTTAAAAGTTTTGAAAAACGAGATTAAAAAGGACGGGCGCAAAAAAGTTTTAATTTCTAATCACCAGTCGGTTATTGACTTTATGGTTATAATGAACGCCGTAAAAGGCCCTTGCCATTTAGTAACGAGCAACGCCTTTTTACGCACGCTTCCCATCAAAAAACTCGTTGAAAACTACGGCGTTATCGGTAAGAACCAGTTCCAAACGATACCTAGCGATTTGAGAAAGATGAAAGCCATAGTTGACGATTATAAGACTTTGGCGTTATTCCCCGCGGGGCTTATGACGGAAAGCGGAGCGTCTTCCCCTATTCCGCCCGCAACGGCAAAAACGCTCAAATGGTTTAACGCTGATATCTACGTTGCCAAAATTCGCGGAACGTATTTATCTAAGCCCAAATGGTCGAAAGTTTTTAGAAAGGGAAGAACGACGGTTGAAATTTACAAACTTGCAACCGCCGAAGAGTTCTCCACTCTTTCAAAGGAAGACGCGGTAAGGCTTATCGACGCGCACCTTAGTTTCGACGCGTATCGCGAAAGCGTTCAAGACAAGATTTCGCACAAGCACGGCGATAACGTCGTTGGGCTTGAAAACGTCGTTTACAAATGCCCAAGTTGTAACGGCGAACACACTATCCATTCAAAGGATAAAAACGTTCTTACTTGCTCGGCGTGTGGGTACTCCGTTCAATGCAATAAATACGGAATAATGCACCAATACGGCGATAAACCCATAGTTTACCCCTTTGTTAGCGACTGGTATAAGTTCATTGAAAACGCCGTTTTTGAAAAGGTTAAAAACGAGCCGAACTTCGTTTTTAAAACGGTTGCGGAAGTTCACAAGATAAACGACAAAAAGCACAAGTTTGAAAGCGTTGGAAACGCTGAAATTACGCTTGACAACGAAAAGTTCACCTTACGCGGAACGCTTTACGGCGAAAGCGTTGAAAAGGTTATTTACGCTAGAAACTTCCCAAGTCTTCCGTTCGTACCAGGCCTTAGGTTTGAAATTCAAGACGGAACGGATATTTTTAGAATATATCCTGAAAACCCCAAAATCGTAACGGAGTGGATACTCACGGTAAAGGCTTTATTTAAACTATATCACGAATAAAAAACGCGGTTTAACACCGCGTTTTGTTATATGAAAATCAAAGATTTTCGTTATATGTTGCTGGCGCAACGTTATATTCACTTCGTGAGTTATATACAAATTTTCAATTTGTGCTCAGGATAAATTTTATATAGAATAAACCACAACGCTACCAAAGGTAGCATATAACGCGAGTTTACGAGCATATAACGCAAAGCACCGCTTTGCATATAATTAAAAAAGTAGGCGCGCGCCTACTTTTTTTCTATAGTATATCCTTCTTTGGTGTTTTTGATAATATAGCCAAGTTCGGTGATTTCCGCTCTTAACGCATCGGCTACCGCCCAGTTCTTTTCCGCTCTTGCAGACTGCATTTTTTCAGCCTTTTCAATGATTTCGGCAGGGATATCACTTTCCTTTTTCTCTTCGATTTTATCAAGGCTTAAACCAAACACCTTGTCAAATTCAAGCGCTAAATCGTAAATATCCTTGGACGCAGGCTCTTTAACCATAGTAAAGAGTACGCCGAGTGCGGACGGAACGTTCAAGTCGTCAGCAATATCTTCGCTAAATTCTTTTTTATACTTTTCAATAACGCTTGCATCCGTTTTTGCAGGCGAATTTTTATGCTTTAAAAGTGCCGAGCATAAGCGTTCGTAAGAAATCTTGGCAGCGTCCATACCGTCAAAGGTAAAGTTTAACTTCTTGCGATAGTGCGCGTTTAAGCAGAAAAATCTAAAAATCATCGGCGAATAGCCCTTTTCGATAAGTTGGTCTATCGTATAAGTGTTGCCGAGAGATTTACTCATCTTTCCGCCGTCAACGAGCATAAAGTCGCCGTGCACCCAGAATTTTGCTGGGTTTTTGCCAGTTAAACCCTCGCTTTGAGCAATTTCGTTTTCGTGGTGAATGGGAATATGGTCTACACCGCCCGTGTGAATATCAAAAACGTCGCCTAAATGAATTCTAGACATCGTTGAACACTCAATATGCCAACCGGGATAACCTTGACCCCAAGGGCTAGGCCATTGCATAATGTGTTCTTTGGGCGCTTTTTTCCAAATAGCAAAGTCGTAAGGATTGCGCTTTCCGTCGTTAACTTCAATTCTCGCGCCAGCCTTTAAGTCTTCAAGGGTGTTGCCCGAAAGTTGACCGTAGTCTTTGAACTTAGAAATATCGTAATAAATACCGTCATCCGTTTCGTAGCCGTAACCGTTTTCAACTAAGCCTTCAACGTACTCTATCATCTCGTTTATATAGTCCGTTGCCTTGCAAACGATTTCGGGAACGCCGATGTTGAGCCTACCGAAGTCTTTCATAAAAATCTCGGTATAATACTTGGCAATTTGCCACGGGTCTTTCTTTTGCTCGCGGGCAGTCTTTGCCATCTTGTCTTCACCGTTGTCACCGTCGTCAGTTAAGTGGCCAACGTCGGTAATATTCATAACGCCCTTTACGTTATAACCCTCGTAGCGAAGTACTCTACGGAGTAAATCCATAAAAACGTAGGTGCGCAAGTTGCCTATGTGTGCGTAATTATATACGGTTGGTCCACAAGAATACATTCTAACGGTATCGCTTCCGTCCATCGGCTTAAAATCGTCTTTTCTTCTAGTTAAAGTGTTGTAAAGTTTCATTTTATTTCCCTTCTATTTTCTTTTCAAGTTCTTTGATCTTTTCTTTTAATTGATTGATTTCTTCTAAAACAGGGTCGCGCTTTTCTTGTTCTAAGTCTTGATCTACCCTTTTTCCGTTAGTCTTTATAACTTTACCTGGAATACCTACTACCGTAGAGTATGCAGGAACGTCTTGAAGTACTACTGAACTCGCGCCTATTTTACAGTACTCGTTAACCGTTATTCCGCCTAGCACTTTTGCGCCCGCACTTATAACGCAACCTTTTTTTATAGTTGGGTGACGTTTTTTACCCTTATCCTTTCCCGTACCGCCAAGCGTTACGCCTTGATAGATAACTACGCCCTCTTCAACTACCGCCGTTTCGCCGATTACTACGCCTGCGCCGTGGTCGATAAACACGCCCGGTGCAATGGTTGCCGCAGGGTGAATTTCAATACCAGTTTTGCGCTTTGCCTTTTGCGAGATATACCTTGCTAAAAGTTTCCAGCCGTGGCGGTAGAAAAAGTTTGCTCGCCTATACATTATAAGCGCCTTTATACCTGAATAGGTATAGCGCACCTCGAACCGCGTTCTTGCGGCGGGGTCGTTACGCATTGCGGCGTCAATGTCAAGTTGAAGTTTCTTTCCCATAAAAAATCCTTTTAAAAAATAAAAGCCCTTACGTATAAAACATAAGGACGTGTTAGCGTGGTTCCACCTTAATTCTCTCAAAGTTGAGACTTATTAGCGCGTAACGGCGCAACCCGTGGATAGTTGGTCCCCCTTAACAGCAAAACGCACTTTCGCATAAATTTTGGCGTGGGCTTTCACCTAACCCCACTCTCTTTAGCCGTGGTTTTTTGCTACTCTTTCTTGCAACGGTTTAATATTTACGTATTTATTTTATCATAGCCGTTTAAAAAACGCAATTATTTTAACGCATTTAATTTTTTTGGCGGTTTTACGCTTGCAAAAATTTTTTATTCGTTATATACTAAATAAAAACTTTTATGTAGGAGAGTTTTATGATAGATATTAAACTCATTATTGAAAAACCAGATTTTGTAAAGGCGTCGCTTAAGAAAAAAGGTTACGACGTTGACTTTAATGAACTTATCTCTTGGGATAAGGAAAAACGCGCTTTACTTCAATCGGTTGAATCTTTAAAGGCTGAAAGAAACAAAGTTTCTGCGGAAATTCCCAAACTTAAAAAGCAAGGACTTCCGGTTGAGAACATCTTTGCTGAAATGAGAGCAATCGGCGATAAAATCGCTGAGGGCGACGCGAAAGTTAACGAAATTTCCGAAAAGATTTTCAATTTCGTTGCTTGTCTTCCAAACATGCCCGACGAAGACTTAGTTGCCGGCGAAAAAGAAGCCAACGAAGTGGTTAAAGTTTACGGCAAACTCCCCGAATTTAACTTCCCCGTTCAAAACCACGTTGACCTTTGCGTTAAAAACGGACTTATCGATTACGAGCGTGGCGTTAAACTTGCAGGTAACGGTTTCTGGGCGTACCGCGGTGACGGCGCTAGGCTTGAATGGGCGCTTTTAAACTTCTTTATAAGCGAGCATTTAGGTGACGGTTACGAATTTATTCTTCCCCCGCACCAACTTTCTTATAACTGCGGTTTCGGCGCAGGTCAGTTCCCCAAGTTCTCCGATGAAGTTTACTGGCTCGACGTTGATGAAGATAGAAAGAAAAACAGATTTATGCTTCCCACCGCTGAAACGGCACTCGTTAACCTTTACGCAGGCGAAATCGTTGAAGAAGAGAAACTCCCGTTTAAGTTCTTTGCTTACACGCCTTGCTATCGTAAAGAAGCAGGCTCGGCTCGTTCGGAAGAACGCGGTATGATAAGGGGACATCAATTTAACAAAGTTGAAATGGTTCAATACACCACTCCCGAACAATCTGACAAGGCGTTTGAAGAACTCGTTAACAAGGCTTGCTCTTTAATGGACAAGTTAGGTCTTCACTTCCGCTTATCTAAACTTGCGGCGGGCGACTGTTCTGCGTCAATGGCTAGAACTTACGACGTTGAAGTTTGGATACCTTCTATGGGAATATTCAAAGAAGTATCTTCCGTTTCTAACGCTAGAGATTATCAAGCGAGAAGAAACAACACGAGATATAGAAACAAGGAAACTGGCAAACCGCAATACCTTCACACTTTAAACGGTTCGGGTTTAGCAACTAGCCGTGTGTTCCCAGCCCTTATCGAACAGTATCAAAACGCTGACGGTTCTATTACCGTTCCCGAAGTTTTAAGACCGTTTATGGGCGGACAAGAAATTATCAAATTATAATAAAACATAATAAAAGACGGCTTATAGGCCGTCTTTTTTAATTTTCACTTGCTTTTTATGCGTTTAGATTAACGATGCGTTTTATAGATAAGTCTCATTAAACTCTCGCTCATATTGATGTTTTCACAAACGACGTCGCCACCAAAATAAAGGTCGGTGGGGGCAAAGTTCCAAATAGATTTTACGCCTTGGTCAACTACCCTTTTTGCCATTTGCTCAGCGTACTCTTTTTGAACGGATATAATCGCTATGTCAACGCGGTTGTTTTTGAGATATTCTTCTAACTTTGAAACGTTCAAAACTTCAACGCCTTTTACCCCTTTTAAGTGTTCGGTTTCTATATCGAACACCGCTTTTACAAAGACGTTTTCATCGGCAAAGCCCTTGTAACTTATAAGCGCTTGACCGATACGGCCACCGCCGATAACGATAGCGTCGTGGCGCTTGTTTATGCCGAGAATTTCTTGCATGCTGTTTTTAAGGTATTCAACGTCGTAACCAACGCCAGTTTGACCAAAACCGCCAAAGTGAGATAAATCTTGGCGGACTTGCGACGCGGTTATGTTGAGCGCATTTGATATAGTTTTTGAAGAAACCCTTTGAATTTGGCTACTACTTAAATCTTTTAAGTAGCGGTAATATTTGGGAAGTCTTTCTATAACCCTATCGGATATTTGTTTGTTTTCCATTTTGCTTTCCTTTTTTATAAAATTGTGGTAAAATTATTTTATGGTACAAATATCTAGCAAACTTATTAAAAATCATAAAACTATAAAGAGTTTTACTTATAAAAACGTTGGCGAATACGAAAGCGATGAGTTTTACTTTCACGTTAGTGAAATATGCCGTCGATTAGATATTGCAACGCCGATTATCATTAAGTATCACCGCGATAATTACGAGCAGTTCAACTTCGTTAAGTTCAAGCCCGACGATTTTATTGACTCCGTTTCGTTTGACGTTCTTCTTTTAGAAAACGTTGACGTATAAAATTTTTAAAATGCCCCATAATTAAAGTAAAGGGGGTATTTATGAAGATTACAAGTATTATTGCTTTTATTCTGGTAATCGTTGGCGCAGTAGTTTGGCTAAGCGTTGGTTTATTCTCGTTTAATCCCGTTTCCTTTTTACTTGGCTCGGGCGTAATTTCAAGAATAATCTACTCGCTTGTCGGCTTAGCGGGCCTTTGGGTGCTTTGTTTCACCCTTATGTACAAACCGTTTAGAAGAGTTTAATAAACTAAGGTAGTATTATTTACTACCTTTTTTTATTGCAAAATAAAGTGGCGTGCCGACTAAGTATACGGCAAGTGCTTGCCCTATAAATATTTGCACCGCCGTTATGAGATAAACGGCAAAACTTTCAGTTATTGCTAAAAAAGTAAACGGAACGATAATCGCGTTTATAACTACTGGGAAAATTCCGCCCACTAAAATCTTTTGCCAGTCTTTTTTTAGTCTTTTAGTAGAAAATTTAGTTAAAATTGCAGATAAAAGCGTTGCAAAAGTTCCAAGCAAAATATCTAACACGCCGTTGCCGAAAAGGTTTGAAATCAAGCACCCCACCGTCAACCCTATAACGCTTTCGGGAAAAAGCAGGGGAAGAAGAGTTAAGCCTTCGGAAATTCTTATTTGAATTGCCCCGAAAGACAAAGGGTATAGCGCAAGCGTTAGCGCAACGTACACAGCGCCTATAATGCCCGCCCTAGTTAGAAACTTTGCTTTTGAGTTGTTTTTAAGCATTTTTTATACCTCGGTTTTTTTATTTTTTTGAAGTGTTTGCCGGGGGAACCTTCAAATTCTATTGAAACGTTTTTGCCGTATTTTATAAAACGCACACGTGCTTTTTGTATCACGAAACGTTTCACGACTTTAAAATTAAACGATAATTGAGAGAGCCTTAACCAAAACAAATGGCTGCCCACGCACAAAACGCAAACAGCCACTTGTTTAAAAATATATAATAAGGTGAACGAAATAATGGTTCTAATATATACTTTTGTTTTGTGTTTGTAAAGCGTTTTAGCGCGGTTTTTCATTTTTTTTAAATTTTTATTTTTCTAGGGGTTAAACGATAAATAGTAAAACTTTTTATCTTTAAAATCTACGGTAAATCCCGCACTTTTTAAAGCGGAAAGCGACTTTTCATTTTTGAGATAACACTTTGCCACGGGGCTTTTCCCTAAAACGGTTAACGCGTAGTTTGAAATGAGTTTAACGCTTTCACTAGCGTAGCCTTTGCCGTGGTATTTCTTCATAAGCCTAACGCCCACCTCAACTTTGTTGTCGTAAGAAAAGTTGTGAAGAACAACTTCGCCCATAGGCGTTTTAGTCTTTTTATCTTTTATAAGAAGACACAAATTATCCTTATTTTTAAAGTCGCTAAGTTGCATTTCGTAAAAGGCGTCAGGCGTTGGGTTTTTGATATGCTTTTCATAATCGTAACCCCAGTATCTGTTTAGCGACTTTGCCGTGTAAAGTTTATAATAAAACTCTTTATCGCTTTCTAAAATCTTTGATAACACCACCCTTTCGCCCTTTAAAACGGGGGCTCTTTTAACGTTCATCGGCTTTTTCACGCTAACGAAATTTTTATGAACGAGCCTTTCAGGTTGGTACTGCGTTTTAGAAGTTCTAAGACCTAAGTCGCCGGAGTCGTCTTCGCGGTTGATATATAAAATATCGTCCTTTTTGCAAAGTTTTAAAAAACTATTAAAGGTGGCAGGATAAACGCCACGATAATTTTTAAGCGCCTTTTCAATATGGATAATAAGCGTTTTTCCTGCGTACTCGCCTATGGTAAAGGAAACCATTTTCTTATCTATTTCCATATACCCGCCAATCGTTTTTAAAAGGGATAAATTGTCAACAAGTTTAAGGGTGTTTTCAAACTCGTTTTTCTCAATTCTTCCACCGCCCGTATGCTCTTTTTTATACTCTTTTAAAAACTCTTTAACGCGCGGTAAATCGCTTTTTAAAAGCCTTTTAAATTTGGCGTTTGGATACGACTTATTAAAGGCGTTTATGTGGTTTCTCTGTCCGCTAAACTTTTTGCCAACTAGGTTTAAAAGTTTATCGTAGTTATATAGATAATCGCTAAAATCGCGGTTGTATTCCGCCGTGAAATTATCGCCGTAACGCGCCCTTAATAAATCAAGGTTTTCTTCTTCAACACACATAAAGTTGAGCGATAGGGCGTTTTCCATAGCATAATTTTCAATTTCTCTAAGCGCGCCGTCAACGTTTTTTCCTATCGGCATAAAAAATGCGGTGAGTTTATTTTTAAAATTGCACTTTAAAATAAGCGTCTTATCAAACTCGCAAAAAGCGAGATTGTAAACGTCGTTCCACATATATAATACGCCTGCGGATAAATCGCATACAAAGTAGGGACTTTTCTCGGTGTATTTTTGTATAAATGATACGTCTTTTTCAGTAAACGTTTTAAACTTTAGCATATTACAGTTAAAAAGGAAGCGGTGCTTCCTTTTTTTATCTTATTTTCGACTGATTTTTCTCTAAAAATTCGATAATGTCGCAAATTCTATCAAGGTCGTCGGTGGTGTAGTAATCGATGTAAATTCTACCCTTTTTGTCGTTGCCGATGGCTTGAATTTTCGTGCCGAGAACTTGTTGCATTCTAGAAATTAAATCTTTAAGTTCCGCGCTTTGATCTTGCTTTCTCTTTATCTCGCGAAGTCTCTTCTTCTCAGACGGCGGATTAAAGTAATCTTTAACTTCCCTTTCGATATCGCGAACGGACATGCCGTCGTCAACGCACTTTCTCGCTATTTTAACTTGCGCGTCAATAGGAAGAGTTACGAGCGCTCTCGCGTGGCCTTGAGAGAGTTTTCCGTCGGAAACGAGTTTGATAACTTGTCCGTCCAAACTCAAAAGTCTAAGCGTGTTTGCAATAGCCGAACGGCTCTTACCTATTCTCTCGCTGAGTTCTTCTTGGGTTAAACCGTAATCGTCCATAAGTTGCTTCATTGCCGTTGCAGACTCAATGGGATTAAGGTCTTCTCTTTGCAAGTTTTCAATGAGTGAAATCTCTTGAATTTTTCTATCGTCGTAATCTTTAATGATGGCAGGGATACTGTCTTTCCCCGCTATCTTTGACGCGCGAAATCTTCTTTCGCCGGCGATTATCATATACTTGCCGTTCGCGTCCTTATTAAGAACGATAGGCATAATAACGCCGTTTACTTTGATTGACGACGCAAGTTCATCAAGCGCCTTTGGATCGAATATCTTTCTCGGCTGAGAGGGGTTTGGATAAATGTCTGAAAGTTTGATTTCTAAAACCCCGGTCTTTATGTCTTCTTCGGTTACGCCAAAGGTCTTTTTATAATCTTCTTCCGTCGATGAAAAAAGTGCGGATAAACCCTTTCCTAAACCTTTATTGCTCGCCATGTTCTTTCTCTCCTTTTGCTTTTTCTTCTTTTGCTAAAAACTCTTTAGTGAGTTCGTCGTACGCCCTAGCGCCCGAGCACTTTGGGTCGTGCAACATTACCGGTACGCCGTGGCTAGGCGCTTCGGAAACTCTTATGTTTCTTGGAACTACGGTTGCAAAAACCTTCTTTTCAAAGAACTTTCTTATCTCTTCGGCTATCTGGCGGGAAACTATTGCCCTACCGTCGTACATCGTGAGCGACACGCCTTCGATTTCAAGTTTTTTGTTAAGGTGTTTCTTTACGAGTTTTATGGTGTTCATAAGTTGTGATAAACCTTCTAAAGCAAAGTACTCGCATTGAATAGGAATAATTATGCTATCCGACGCGGTGAGCGCGTTAATGGTCAAAAGCCCAAGCGACGGCGGACAGTCAATAGTTATATAATCGTAGTGTTTTTCTATCTTTTTAAGTTCTTCTTGCAAGCGTTTTTCGCGGTTTTTTATGTACACGAGTTCTACTTCCGCACCAGCCAAATCTATGCCGGCGGGAAGTATGTCTAACCCGTCTATCTTAGTTGGAATTATAACGTCTTTCGCACTCTTATCGTCGATTAAAACGTTGTAAACTGAATTTTTAATCGCGCTTTTGTTAAAGCCTAAACCCGTAGTCGCGTTGCCTTGCGGGTCCATGTCGATAATTAAAACTTTCTTTCCGTATTTTGCCAAACACGAAGATAAGTTAACGCAAGTCGTAGTCTTACCTACGCCACCTTTTTGGTTGGAAAAAGATATTATTTTACCCATCGTTTATCCCCTTATTCTTTATTTTCGGGCTCGTCTTTAGTTTCTGTCGGTTGTTCCGCTTTCTTTTCCGCTTCTTTTATTTCGGATGCTAAAACGCTGTCAACCTTTCTAAACGGATTTTCCTTGTCTAAACCGTCTCTGCCTTCCATAACTTTCATTATTTCAACAGCGGTCTTTCCGTCCATAATCATTTCAACTTCTTCTTGATAAATGGTTTCTCTTTCGATTAAAAGCCTTGCCATATTGTCAAGTTTAGATTTGTTTTCTGTGAGAAGTTTGGTTGCCTTTTCGTGTGCAGTCTTGATAATCTTTTCAACTTCTTCATCGATAATTTTTGCAAGTTCTTCAGAGTAAACCGCCCTAGTTTGCATATCTTTACCGATAAACACTTGGTCGCCACCGCCATAGTTAACAGGGCCTATCCTATCGGACATACCCCACTCGGTTACCATCTTTCTCGCCCTTTGAGTTATAACGCTTATATCGTTGGACGCGCCTGCGGAAATATCCTTTATAATAAGTTCTTCGGCAACTCTACCGCCAAGCGTCATTGCGATATCGTCTAAGAGTTTACTCTTTTCGATGTGGTTACTATCGTCGTCAGGTCTAGTCATAGTGTAGCCTGCCGCCATACCTCTTGGGATAATTGAAACTTCTTGAACCGGGTCGCAACCAGGGAGAAGTTTTGCAAGTATTGCGTGGCCCGCTTCGTGATAAGCAGTTATTCTCTTATCCGACTCGGTTACTACTCTGCTCTTCTTTTGCGGACCGATTACCACTTTATTTATCGCTTCGTAAAGGTCGACGTTGGTGATGAATTTTCTATCCGCTCTCGCAGCGAGAATCGCCGCTTCGTTTAAAAGGTTCGCTAAATCCGCTCCCGAGAAACCTGCCGTTATTCTTGCAACTACTTTAAAGTTTATGTCTGGTGCAAGCGGTTTGTTTCTCGCGTGTACTTTAAGTATCGCTTCACGTCCGCGAACGTCGGGAATATTAACGAAAATTTGGCGGTCAAATCTACCCGGTCTTAAAAGCGCGGGGTCTAGAATATCCGCCCTATTGGTCGCCGCCATGATAATTATACCTTCGTTTGCATCAAAACCGTCCATTTGAACTAGGAGTTGGTTTAAGGTCTGTTCTCTCTCGTCGTTACCACCGCCGAGGCCTGCGCCACGGTGACGGCCAACCGCGTCGATTTCGTCAATGAAAACGATACACGGCATACTCTTTTTAGCCGTTGCAAACAAGTCCCTAACTCTCGACGCACCTACGCCTACGAACATCTCGACAAAGTCCGAACCCGATATAGAAAAGAAGGGAACGTTCGCTTCGCCCGCAACCGCTTTTGCAAACAAGGTTTTACCAGTTCCCGGAGGGCCTACGAGTAAAACGCCTTTGGGAATTCTTGCGCCAACGTCCGAGAATTTTTTGGGGTTTTTTAAAAAGTCAACGATTTCTTGAAGTTCTTGCTTTTCTTCTTCAGCACCAGCAACGTCCGAAAAACGAACTTTAAGGTTTTGGCTAACTCTAGCTTTAGTCTTACCAAAATCAAGAGCGGACTTATTCGAGCCGTTTACTTGGCGTGACATAACGAGTATTAAAATAATTCCCGCAACGACGATAAGTCCCGGCATAATGAGTGAGGACCAGAACGAGCCTGCGTTAGGATCGGAGTAATCGACTTTAACGCCGTTAGCGTACAGCATATCGATAACCTTATCGCCAAACCACGTACTTTCAGAACCTCTACCAAAACTCGTGGTGTATCTTTCAACGTAACTGTCGCCAATTAAAACGTAACCGGTTAAATTATAATCATCAACCACGATCATCTTAATCGCTTCGTCACCGAGTTTTTCAACGTGAGAAGAATCGTAAGAAACAACGCCGTTATCATCAACGGTTATGCCCGCGTAATATAAAAATTCGGAAGTTTCCAAATCTTTAATGGTTATTCTGTTAATTAAACGGAAAATACCGATCGCCACAATTATTGCAACGAGCCCAAGTATTATCCAAATCTTATAACTTTTTTTCTTCATTTAGTCTCCTTAAAATAGTTTAGCATCATAAAAACTTGATTATTTAGTATTTTATCATATAAAATCTAAAATTTCAACGATTTCACTTAAATATTATGTATAATTCACAAATAATATATAATTATATATAAAAATTTTTAAAAATCATAATAGGCGCTAATATATAAAATAAAGCGCCTAAAATAAAATAATTTATAATAACTGTAAATTAAAAACCTTGCATTATTAAAAATTAACTTTATAAGAAAAAACTTCGCACCAAAACCTAAAAGCCGTGCATGTATTAAAATTACGCCTTGAAAACGATTGCACGCAAATATAATTATATATAGATACAACGAGTGCCATAAACATTTATAATCCTAGCAAAACTAACGCACTAGGCAAATTACAAAATCATTTGCAACACTTTAACGCCATTAAGTTATAAAATTTAAAAACTTGTGTTAAAAATTCAACGCTAACGTTATTTTACAAAACAGCGTGTAATTTGTTTCACATTTTGTCACAAAACGTCAGTAAAGAACAGAAAATATAGAACCGTCTAAAAACCTGTTTAAAAAATAGTTTCACGTGAAACTTTTAGTGGCGTTTTTTAATAAATTAAAACCCAAAATCGCCGATTTTATCGAAGATTTTGAGTTTTTTGAAATTTTATAAACGGGTTAAATTTTTTCTTTGTCCACTGTAATTTTTTTGTTTCAAAAACAATGTTTCACGTGAAACATTTTATACGCAAAACAACCCTCTCGCGTTGCTTCATAATATTTGTCGTTTTTTAGGTTTGCGTCTACTTAAATTTTACGCCTTTATGTTTGCGCGTCTAAAATTTTAGTGTGTTTGCTTGTTTCACAACACAATATATAGTGGTTATGTTTTGCAATAAAAAACCGCTACGAAAACGTAGCGGTTTTTATTAAATAAATAAGTTTTGAATAAAGGGAATTTGCAAAATCTTCGTCATTATAGCGTTGAAATACGATGAAATCGTTTCTCCGTTTGCAAGCGTTGGGGTTAAAAGATTGTTCATATTGATAAACACTGAAAGCACCGTTATAAGAACTAGCGCTATTACTAAGAATTTTAGCGCCATAAAGATTGCGCCTAAGAATCTATCGATATATCCAACAGCTTTTATCTTAGTTAACGACTTGAAAAGTTTTTTAATGAACGAGAATACTATAAGCGCTAAGATAAAGATTATCACGAAACTTATTGCAACGAGCGCCCAGTTCGTTAAAACTTGGGTAAGTTGAAGTTCGCCTGCCGATTCAACCACTGAATTTGCAATAATTGAGTGCAAAAACGCAGGAATCTTAGTGCTTGCAAGAGTTTGTACGACTTGTTCTTTAGTTCCGCCGGTTACTATTCCTTCAAGACCAAAGAGTTTTTCTACCATGTTTGACACTGGGTTCGTTATAAACGGCACCTTGTTGTAGATAAAACCTGCTACGTGCTTGCAAAGAAGAACGGCTAAAACTATTGCCGCCAATCCGCCAAGGATTGAGAGAATTTGTTTTAAGAAACCTTTCGCCGCGCCGATAATAACGGCTATGATTAGTAAACCAAGGACGATAAGGTCAATTAAAGCAACGTTCAAACTACCTATGGCAATCACTGACGGGATTGCGAGTAAATTTAACATTGTTTTCTCCTAAAATATTTAATTTGTATAATTATTTTATCATACTTAAAAAGCCGTGTCAACACCGAGTGGCTTAAAATTATTTTTCCCAAGTGATAAAAAATTAAACTTTAGTCAATAATTATTTTATGATAAGTTTTACGTTTAATTCCATAGCAAGAGAAAACTATGAAGAAATAGCAAAAGCAATAAAAGTTTTATGTGAAGATAGTTTCCCTATTATTATCTGCGTCGGGTCTGATCTTGTTATTGGGGATAGTCTAGGCCCGATCGTTGGGAGTAAAATTAATTACACTTTAAACGGCCGTGCATACGTTTACGGAACGCTTGATAACACCATAACAGCAAGGGAAATTGAAACGATAAATCGTGAAATTAAAAAACTTCATCCGCTTTCAAAAATTATAGTTATTGACTCTGCTGTTGGAAACAGGGAAGACGTTGGTCAAGTAAAAGTATTAGACCACGGAATAAACCCCGGGCTTGGGGCAAACAAAACGCTACCTAATATTGGGGACGTTTCAATTATCGGCGTCGTTGCAGAAAAAAACGGCAACTCTAAAACGCTTCACGGCGTTAGGCTAAGTTTAATAAACACCCTTTCTAAAGATATCATTAACGGGCTGAACTTAGCATTTATAAAAAATTAACCGCCTTATAGGGCGGTTTTTATTTGAAAGGGCAGTTTTAAAATCTTTACTATTGACCTTTATATAAATTAGTGATAAAATATTTTATAATAAAAAACTATTTTTAAAGGAGAATAATTATGGGAAGACTTGATGGTAAAGTAGCAATTATAACCGGCGGTAACTCAGGCGTTGGCGCGGCGACTGCTGAACTTTTTGCTAAAGAGGGAGCAAAGGTAGTAATAACTGCAAGGCGCGTTGATAAACTTAAAGAGGTTGCCGATAAAATTAAACAAAGCGGTGGGGAAGTGCTTGCAATTCCTTGCGACGTATCTAAGGTTGAAAGCGTTGAAGAAATGGTAAGTAAAGCGGTAAGCCATTACGGTCAAATTGACGTTTTGGTTAACAACGCAGGCGTTTTAGAAGAAGGCTTAAAACCCATTGACGTTTGCTTAGACGAAGACTTAGAATACGTTCTCGGCATCAATACAAAAGGTTGTTTATACTGCACGAGAGCCGTTTTAAAACACATGATAGAGAAAAACAAAGGTTCAATTATCAACCTTGATTCAGTTGCTGGTGCATTTGGAACGGGCGGTGCGTCTTACGTTACTAGTAAAGCGGCGGTTATAGGTCTTACCAAACACACCGCGCTAAGATTTACGGGAACTGGAATTAGATGTAACTCGGTAAATCCGTCCACTATCGTTACACCTATGACTATGACGACAGATCCTAAATCTTTGAACCCGAATATGATGGGGCAGATGAACAAGCACATGAACTTATCAGTTTCTCCCTGTATGCCGATAGACGTTGCAAATATTCTTTTATTCCTTGCAAGCGACGAATCGCGCGCAATAACCGGCCAAGTAATCGTTTCAGACTTTGGCGCAACGTTATAATAATATAATAATAAAACCGCCCGATTGGGCGGTTTTATTATGCTGTTTTATTCATAATATAATTATTTTTTTATAAATTCGATAATGTTTTTCTTTTTGTCTAATGGTAATGCTTCAATTAATAATTTTAATTCAGCGTCAACATTGTAGTCAACTATGTTAGAACTGAAAAACCTTTCAATCGGAAATTCGCAAATTTCTAATATTTGCAATAGTTTTTCAACGGTTAAAACAATCCTTCCGCTTTCTAATTGTGCAACGTATTGTGGGCTCATTCCCATTCTTAAACTAACTTCTCTTGCAGACAAGTTTGCTTTATTTCTTACGTAACCTATTCTTGATAAAATCTCTTTTATTTCCATAAAAAACTCCCTGAACAGTCCTTATACAACAATTATAAATTAAGTTTTATTGTGTTTAAGAAAGCCACATACATAAAATTTTATCCAAATTTCAATTTTGAATACTCTCAAACACAAATGTGTGTTATAATGATTAGTGACAGTATTCAAAATAAATATTTTTGGAGGGTTTTTATTGTGGAAAAACATAAAACAAAGTACGATGCTGGTAGAGCAAGTTACGTAGAACGAAATCAAGCAATGATAAACGATAGTGATTTTTGCATATTTTATTATAATAAAAATTATATTCCCAAAACAAAAACAAAAAGTGGCACTAAAATTGCTTACGAATATGCCCTTCGTAAGAAAAAAAATATTATTAATTTGTTCAACTAAAAAATATTTTATAATAAAAAGGATAGCGAAAAATTTTCGCTATCCTTTTGCTTAAAATTTCTAAGACACTTGCTTTTAGGCGGTTTTGTTATTAGTTTCGTTTTAGTTTTTTATAAAAATAATAACAAAACGGGAATTGCGCTATTATATTTAGTATCCAGCCAATCGGCCAAATTAAATATAAGAACGTTAGATTAGGGTATAGTGGGAATATAAAATAAACCCAAATGAATCTTATTCCGCACAAAAATGCGAGTGATGAAACGGTTGGAATGATAGGTTTTCCAAAACCGCGAAGTGTTGCTCCAAAAACGTCTTGCAAACCACATAGGAAGTACGTGCTTGAAATTATTATCATCTTTTGTTTAGAATACGCTATAACTTCGGGCGTATCCGACATAAGCGACGAAAGTTGCCCTGAAAATATCGCTGAAAGAGAACCTACCGTTGCGCAGAACATAATCGTTATTAGACAGCCTTTATAAATCGTTTGCTTTACTCTTTTTGGGCTGTTAACGCTTACGTTTTGTGAAATAAACGGCATAACCGCCAAACTTGGAGCGTAAGCGATTTGATAGATGATTCCGTCAAAGGTGTTAGCAATGGATATACCGTCGGTTGCGTGGTCGCCAAACTTATTAACGGTTGACGCTATCATAACGTTAGCAATCGCAAAAGTTGCGCTTTGAATACCGGTTGGGATACCTATATGTAAAATTGCTTTAAGTTCGTCGCCGTAAAATCTAAATCTTGACCATTTAAACTTTATCGTGCCTTTTCCTTTTAATAATACGTAAAAGCAAAGCCCGCCTGCAACCGCCCAAGAAAGAATAGTTGCAATCGCCACGCCTTGAACGGTAAAATTAGTAAATCTTAAAAATAAGAAGTTAGTTAAAATTTTTAAAACGCCACCGAGCGTTAAAAAGTACATCGGTCTTTTACTGTCGCCTGCGGAACGAAGAATAGCCGCACAGAAATTATATAGAAGTAGGATAGGGCAACCGCAAAAGTAAAGTCTAAAATAAGTAACCGCTCCGTCTAATCTATTATCGGGGGTGTTCATCCACGTTAAAAACGTCCTTGCAAAAACGATGCCTATCAAAAGTAATACGATGCCACCGACAACGGCAAACATAATAGACGTTCCTATCGCCTTTTCAACCTTTTCGTTTTCGCCTTTTGCAATATGGCGCGCAACTATAACGTTTGAGCCTGTTGAAACACCTATCAAAAGCCCCATTATAAGCGTTATTAACGTTGAACACGCACCAACTGAACCAACGCCAAAGTCACCAACAAAATGCCCCAGCATCGTGATGTCTATAAAATTGAATATAGACTGCAAAACGTTCATTACCATTATAGGCACTGCGATTTTTAACAATCCTTTAAAAACGGGCACAGTCGTCATATTGACTTCATGCCTGTGTTTTACGGCTACCATATAAAAACTCCTTAAAAAAAGCGAGCCTTAGACGGCTCGCTAAAAAGTGGCTTTAACGAAATATTGCACCGAGTTTCAGGCGTAATATTATCAGCCATAAGTTGTGATGTGGACTTTAATTAGTCTTCTTTTAAACTGTTTCCAAGGAACGTTCCGTATCCGATAGTCTTCTTTTCTAAACGGATAACGTCACTCTTTTCCTTTTTCTCGCGCTTGTCGCTTCGCTTTACCGAGCGAGAACCTTTTTCGTTTGATGAGTTTTTTTGCTTGCCGTAAACTTCAACTTCCGTTCCTTCTTTGTAGTTATCAGGAATAACTACTACGTAGCGGTTAGGTTCAACGCCTTGAGATTCAGTTTTTACTCTTTCGTTATCGGTAAGGGCTGAGTGAATAATCTTTCTTTCAAACGGATTCATTGGTTCTAAAGAGAACATTCTACCGTATTTAACCGCCTTATCGGCAACTCTTTGTGCTAAAACCTTTAAGGTTTCTTCTCTTTTTTCACGATAGTTTTCGCAGTTTACAACAACTTTTTTATACTCGTCTTTCCCAATATTTGCAGTTGCGCCTGCTAAGGTTTGGAGCGCGTCTAACACTTCTCCGCGATAACCTATTAAACTCGTTGGGTTAGTGGTTAAAACGTCGATTACAATTTTGTCGCCGTTTTCAATAAGGTTTGTTGTTGCCGGGAGTTTTAAAACTTCAAATAATCCGTTTAAAAAGTCTACCGCTCTCTCGCCGTCGTCAACCTTTTTAATAATTTCAACTTTAGCGTCGTGCGAGCCGATTCCTAAAAAACCTTTTTGTGGTTCTTCTAAAACGGTTATCTCCGCCTGATCTTTTTCGATAGAAAGTGAAGAAAGCCCGTTTGAGATAGCTTCTTCTATCGTCTTTCCGTAAAATATAGCCATTTTATAATACCTTCTTATTTATCGTCTTTATTTTTATTTTTGGTTAAGTGACCGTATCTCTTATTGTATTTCTCTTCTTCTTCCTTGGCAACCTTTTTCATAAATCTATTTTCAACGATTTTGTTGATAAGAACGGTTGAACCCATACTAAAGAGAGTGCTTATAATAAGATATATCGAGAACGACGCCGTGTACATAAACGAGAACACACCAAACATAATCGGCATCATCCACTTCATCATTTTATTAGTTTGAGCGGCAGTTTGGTCAACCGATTGAAGTTCAAGTTGAGCCTTTTGCGCCTTACTCATAACGATTTGTGATAAGAACATACTTCCAATAGAGATTACTACTAAAATTAAGTAACCGTTAGGTTGACTCTTAACTTCGTTAAGTTTAGGAGATCCAGTTAAAATTTCGTAAACGCCTTCTTTATTTATATCGGAAGTGATTTCAGTTGCTTTACAAGAACAGCCTTTCGTGTAACTAAACGTCGTGTTATTGTAAATTTCTTCAGTAACGAACGCTTTTTTCCACGGTAAGTCTTCTATCCAAATATTTTTAACCCATAAAAACTTTTGATGTTTTGAGAGTTCAAAGTATTTTTCCGCAGCCGCGTCTTGAGCAAGTTCTATTGCCTTTTTCTCAATCGCTACGGCTTCGTCACCGCTTTTAACGGTGTATAAAATAACTCTTTTTTTATCGTGCTCGTCGGTAATTTCGTTTATAAGTTGATAAGTTTCTTTTAAAGTTCCCTTTTTTATGTTTTGTTCGGGAATATCTTCTTCATAAACGTCATAGTAGCGGATTTCTAAATCGTTAACACCGTCACCGTCAACGTCCAAATTCTCTCTAATACTATTACTATACGATATTGCCATTTGGTTAAAAACGTTAACTTTCGAGTATGAAGAGTATTGGTTGAACGCAGAAATAACGATAATAAAGAACACGAGCGTGAAAATAGTTGGTAAACAAGCGGCAAAAGTTGAATAACCTTCCTTTTTGTAAAGCGCCATCATTTTCTTTTGATAAAGTTCTTTATTATTAGCGTATTGCTTTTGAAGTTTTTCAAGTTCAGGGCGCATGCGTTCCATTCTAAGAGAATTTTTCTTAGTTGCTACTCTTGAATAGATATCAAGCGGTAACGGTATAATTTTAAGTATTAAAGAAAATAAAAGTATACCTATTGCAATATATCCGCCAAACGAGAAAAAATCAATAACGTTAGCAACGAGTTTAGTAATACCTGTTAAACTAACGTTATCTAAATTATTATCGTAGACGAAAACTTCAATTTGAGATAAAATATTTACTAATTCCATATTTTCCTTTTTAAAAGATTAAGTAATCCATTTAAGTTTGTTTTTACCATCGGGAACGGGATCGTAACCACCGCGTGATAGGGGATTACAGCGGAGAATTCGCCATATTATTAAACTTATCGCAACGAAAACATTTCTCTTTCTAAGCGCTTCTAACGCATACTGAGAACACGACGGTGTGAATATACATTTAGACGGCAATATATGAGTTATCGTTTTTTGATAAAATTTAATAAGCCCGGTTAAGATTTTTTTAATCACTTAATACGTTTCCTTTTTTGAGAGAATATAAAATATCTGATTTTATTTCGTTAAAATCGTAACTCTCTCTAACTTTTGGTAAAATAACTATATAATATGGATTAACGCCGTTTCTAATAACGTCACGAATACCCGCCCTTATAATTCTCTTAATTCGATTTCTAAGATGGGCTTTTCCGTGTTTTTTGGATAGACTTATACCAAACTTAAAACAATCCTTTTTTATATACAAAAGGGTAATCGTTTTAGTATAAATTCTTCCACCTTTATTAAAAACAGCGTCAAAATCTTTTTGTTTTTTAAGTCTTGTTTCCAAAGTTTTATGCGGAAAGTTTATGACGACCTTTCGCTCTTCTTCTCTTTAAAACGTTTCTTCCGTTTTTAGAAGCCATTCTCTTTCTAAAACCGTGTACTTTACTTCTCTGTCTCTTTTTAGGTTGGTAAGTTCTTTTCATAATTGTAACTCCTTATTTTGTAAACTTTTTTAAAAGTTTTTAATTTCTTGCTTAAAGATTATACTTTTTATTTTAACTTTTGTCAAACTTTTTACGCGTTTATTCTCAAAGGTACTATAAGATATAAATAATCGTTACCAGAATACGGCTTTATTACGCACGGATTTATTTTATTATTAAAATAAAGGTTAATAAACTCGTCGTCTATTGCTTTTATACTGTCTATTATAAATTTTGCGTTAAATGATATAGTTAAATCTTTACCTTCAAGGTTAATTAAAACGTTTTCGTTCATTTTTCCCGCTTCACTTGAAGAAGATACCGTCATATAATTTTCTTTTATATCAAATTTTACTATCTTTTTAATATCATTGTTAAGTGCAGACGCTCTGTCTATCGCAACTAAAAGTTGATTTTTATTAACTTTTACAAGCGTTAAGTATTCGTCCTTTATTATATTTCTATAATCAATATAATCGCCTTCTAAAAGCCTAGAAATAAGAACTGTTCCGTTAACTTCGCACATAAGTACGTTTTTTTGAACGATAATTGAAACAACGTCTTCATCGTTTTCTAAAATTCTTACTATTTCGTTTAAAGTTCTTGAATTTACTATAATTTTAAAGTTTTCACTCTTTTCAATAATTTTCTTTCTATAAAGAGCAAGCCTAAATCCGTCAAGCGCAACGGAAGAAATTTCATCACCTTCAATTTCTAATAAACAACCTTTAAGAAGTGGCCTAGCCTCGTCTTGAGAACATGCAAAACTTGACTTTAAAATAAGTTCCTTAAAGTCTTTTTGTTTGATAGAAAAATACTTTTCTTTTATCTCTTTATTAATTATAGGAAATTCCTCAGCAGGGAAAGTTTGAATAAAACCTTCACTTTGACCGTAGTTAATTTTTAATTCGTTTCCAAGTAAAGTAAACTCAATCTCGTCTTCATCTTCTATCTTTTTAACGAAATCAGCAAACATCTTGCCGGGAACTACCGTTTCACCTTCTGTATAAGTTGAAGAAATAATAGTTTTTTCAATAGATATTTCAGTATCCGTTGCTAAAAACGAAATTTCATCACCTTTAACCGTTAATTTAATACCTTCTAAGATAGGATTTGTGGTTTTTGTTGACACTGCTTTTACTACTTTTGAAACAGCATCCGAAAGTTCACTTCCGTTAACTACGAACTTCATAGATTATATTCTCCTTTATTTTAGATATAAAATAATAATAGTAATAGGGAACGTTTAAATGTTAATAATTAAATTTAAAAACTCAAAAACAACTGTAATATGCAAAAAAATAAGATTTTTTGAAAGTTGATAAAAAGTTGATAATCGTTTTTTTAGGTTTAAAAATTAAAAAATTATAAACGCTACTGTTTATTTAATTAACATATATATTATATATAATAATAAACTAAAAATCAACGATTTTTGAAAAGTTAAAATAAAATTTTAAATTATAAACAAAGTTATTAACAATGTTGATAAAATAACGTTTATAAAAATTTGAAAAGTTAATAAAAATGTGTTATAATTTCAATATGTTCGATATTTTAAGAGAAAAAAACTTAATAAAATGTGAAACTCACGTTCAAAAACTTGAAAAGTTTTTAAATTTATTAAAAATTTGGAACGAAAAGTTTAATTTAACTACCATTAAAGAAGATAAAGACGTTGAAATTAAACACTTTGAAGATAGTTTATCAGGAGCATCGCTTTTTAAAGAGAATAAAAACGTAGTTGAAATAGGAAGTGGCGGTGGTTTTCCGTCAATTCCTATTATGATAGTAAGGGAAGATTTAAATTTTACGCTCGTTGAATCGGTTGGAAAAAAGTGTGAGTTTTTAAAAGAAGTTATAAAAGAACTTTCCTTAAACGCCGTCGTTTTAAACAAGCGCGCGGAAGATCTTGGAAAAGATAGTTTATATAGGGAAAATTTCGATATAGTAACGGCAAGAGCAGTTGCCAACATGCAAACGCTTTGCGAATACTGTTTACCGCTTATAAAAGTCGGTGGTGAGTTTATAGCGTACAAAAGCGTTAACGACGAGATAAAACTTGCTAAAAACGCAATCGACGTTTTAGGTGGAAAATACGTCGGCGGAAAAACTTATAATTTAAGTGAAAACCAAGGCGAAAGAATTATCTACGTTATTGAAAAAATTAAAAATACTCCGCCTAAATATCCGCGCGGAAACGGAAAAGAAAGGAGTAAACCGCTTTGATAGATTTTGATTTACAAACGACTTGTTGTTTCACAGGCCATAGAGTTTTAAAACGAGATTTTGACGACGGCGTTTTAGATAATATTATTGAAAAGTTAATAAGTAAAGGTTATAAAACTTTTTTAGTTGGTATGGCAATAGGTTTTGATATGAAAGCGCTTGAAATACTTTTAACTAAGCGCCACTATAATATTGATATAATAGCCTGCGTTCCGTGCAAAGAACAAGATAAGTTTTTTAATAAAAACCAAAAAGAGCAGTATAAAACGTTAATTAAACAAGTTGATAAAACGATTTTATTAAGTGAAGAATACTTTGACGGATGCATGCAGAAAAGAAATATGTATATGGTAGATAATTCTTCCATCGTCGTTGCTTATATGTACGCTGAAATAGGCGGAACGAAACACTGTGTAAACTACGCAAAAAAGAAAGGAAAAAATATAATTTATATATAAAAAAACCGCCCTACTGGGCGGTTTTAAATTGTTTTAAAAAAGTTCAATTGCTGATTTTACACGGTTGATACTTTCTTGTTTTCCAAGAATTTCAAGAATTTCAGTTGCTCCACCTGGCGTTACTTCAAGACCGGTTAAAGCAATTCTTAAAACGTAGAAAAGTTGGCGAGATTTTATTGAAATCGTTTCGGATAACGAAGAAAGCGTTGCAAATAAATTGTCGTTTGAAAAATTAACAATTTCTTCTAAGGTTTTTAAAACTTCGGGTAAAACTTGCTTTGCAAGGTTAGCGTCCGTCTTTTGTTTTTTGTTTTCGTATAAACTATTCTCAAAATCGGGGCGAGTAACGAGGAAGGAAACTTTTTCGGGAATATCCGATAAAATTTCAATTCTCGACTTTATAATCTTTGCAATCTTTCGAGTGTCGTAAAGGCGAGAAACTTCACTCTTTTCAAAGAAAGGCGTTGCGCGTTTTAAAAACTCTTCGTCGTCCATAAATTTTAAGTATTCGCCGTTGAGCCAGCGAAGTTTAACTTCGTCAAAGATAGACGGAGATTTTGAAATGCCCGACAAATCGAAAAGTTCTATCATTTCAGGAACGGTCATTTTTTCCGCGTTATTTTTCGGGCACCAGCCGAGAAGTGCAACGTAGTTAATAATCGCCTCTTCAATGTAACCCTTAGAAATAAAGTCGTCAAAGTTAGCGTCGCCGTAGCGCTTAGAAAGTTTACGAGTCGCGTCCTTCATAATGGTGGGAAGGTGGATATATACCGGGCGTTCCCAACCGAACGCGTCGTACATAAGGTTATACTTAGGTGTTGAAGAAAGGTATTCCGTTCCCCTTATAACGTGCGAGATTTCCATTAAGTGATCGTCTATAACATTTGCGAAGTTATACGTCGGCATACCGTCGGACTTGATTAAGATATTATCTTCTAAATCAGAATAATCAACTTCAATCGTTCCGTAAATCAAGTCTTCGTAACTGCTTTTACCTTCTAAGGGAATATTTTGACGGATAACGTAACTTTCGCCGTTTGCAATTCTTCTTTCCGCTTCTTCTTTTGAAATTTTTAAACAATGCTTGTCGTACTTTCTATTTCCGTTTTCATCGGTTAAACTTTCAAGCCTTTCTTTAGAGCAGAAACAGTAGTATGCCCCGCCAAGGTCGATAAGTTTTTTAGCGTAGCCAAGATACATTTCTTTTCTCTCGCTTTGAGTATACGGGCCGTAATTTCCGCCAACGTCAGGGCCTTCGTCATAGCGAAGACCAGATGAGATAAGAGATGAGTAAATAACGTCTAACGCGCCTTCAACGAATCTTTCTCTATCGGTATCTTCTATTCTTAAAATAAAGTCACCGTCGTTGTGTTTTGCAAACAAATAGGCGTATAAGGCGGTTCTAAGTCCACCAAGATGCATAAAACCCGTTGGGCTGGGGGCAAATCTAGTTCTAACTTTTTTCATAATTATAATAATTTATCCTTGATAAAATTTTTAATATCTTGAAGTCGGTTATCGTAAAAATAACTGTACGCTTCGTCACCACTTACTATAACGTGGTCGAAAAGCGAAACCTTATGGAAGTTCAAAAAGGCGCAAATTTTAGCGGTTGCCTTATCGTCTAACTCGGAGGGGTAGGGGTACTTAGCAAAGTGGTTGTGAAGAATTATTACCGACTTTGGCTTATAAAATAAGATACTTTTTGTAAAGCGTTCAAAGTCGAGCGTAACGCTTTCAATATTGCCGTCGTCAAGTTTAGTCGAGCCTAAAATTTGCTTTTGCGCGTCGAGATAAAACATATAGAAAACTTCGTGGTCTAAACCTTTGAAAAGTTCAATGCCGAGTTTCTTAACTTCGTCAATGTTGGTAAGTTTTCTCTTTTTAACTTCCTTTTTATCGTTAAGCGTTGAAAGGTAGCCGACGAGCGCAAGCAACGTAGCCGTAGTTTCCCCAACGCCGTCAACCTGTTTAAGAAGTTCCGTCGGCGCGGATAAAACGCCGTTTAAACTGCCGAACTCTTTAATTAGAGTGTGCGCAAGCGCGTTGGTATCTTTTCTTGCAATAGAGTAGCCGAGAAGAAGTTCTAAAAGTTCGTGTTCCTTAAAAACTTCTCTGCCGTTTTCAAATTTTTCGCGAAGGCGTTTTCTGTGACCCTCGTGTACGTTATCTTTTGCTGGCATACTTTCTCCATAAGCGTTTTAATTATTGTAACACAGTTTTTAAAAAAAGTTAACTATAATATTATGTATTTTTATAAAAAATAGTATATAATGAGACTATGAATAAATATTTTACTACCGCTTTAAGCGTTTTAAAAGACTGGATAAAAATTAAAAGCGTTAAATCTCAAAAAAAGGACGGTGCGCCCTTTGGCGTAGGCGTGAAAGAGATGCTCGAAAAAGCGCTCGCTGACGCTCGCTCTTTAGGTTTTGAAACGAAAAATTACGATAACTTTATAGGCGAAGTAATTTTCGGCAATGGGTGCGACGAAGACGGGCTTGCCGTGTTATGCCACTTAGACGTAGTTCCCGAAGGCGACCTATCTTCTTGGCTCGTTCCCCCATATTCTGCCGATATAGTTGACGGATATTTATACGGTAGGGGCGTAGTTGACGATAAGGGCGCTGCCGCAATATGCTTATTTGCGCTCAAAGAGTTAAAAGATGAAGGTTTTGTTCCGTCTAAAAAAATTAAACTTATCTTTGGCTGTGATGAAGAGAGCGGTTGGGGTTGTATCGACCATTATAAGAAAAACGCCGTTATGCCGAAGGTAGGCTTTTCGCCCGACGGAGACTTTCCGGTTATCTACGCTGAAAAGGGAATTTTCCATATAAAATACTCTTTTGATAAGAACAAGTCTATAAAGAGTGTTTTCGGTGGGGATAGAATAAACGTCGTTTGCGACAAGTGTTGTTTGGAACTTGAAAGCGGTGAGAAAAAAGATTTCTTCGGCGTTTCGGCACACGGCTCAACGCCTGAACTTGGTGACAACGCCATAAAGAAAGCCCTACTATATTTAGTTGAAAACGGCTCGTTTGAAAAAAGTGATTATGAAAACTTGTTTAGCGGAAAACTCTTTGAAGATTTCGTAGACGAAAGCGGAAGTTTAACTTTCTCGCCAAACGTTATTAAAACCGTGGGCGAAAAAATAGAAGTTTACGTCGATATAAGATACCCCGTTCATTACTCTTTGAAAAGCGTTGAAAACGCTACGAAAAAAGTTGGGAACTACGAGATAATAGAGCATAAAAAACCACTTTTTGTAGACAAGGAAAGCGAGTTTGTAAAAACGCTTAACAAGGTGTACGAAAAACATACCGGCGAAAAGGCAATTTCTCAAACGACTGGCGGTGGAACTTACGCGCGAGCACTTGAAAAAGGCGTTGCGTTCGGGCCTGTGTTTGAAGGTGGCGCGGTGTGCCACGTTCCTAACGAGCGAATGAAAATAAGCGATCTTGAAAAGTGTTATAATATTTATAAAGACGTTATAAAAGAACTCTCAAAATAACAAAAAACCGACCAGTAGGTCGGTTTTTTAATTTAGTTAATCTTGTTTACTCGGTAAACACTCTAACAAAACTGCGTTACTAGAAAAAATCGAAAACTTGTTTTCGGCTACGTACGGCAAGAAAAAGTAGTCGCCTTTTTTTATGTGTTTATTATAGTTTTCACCCATTATTTCGGCGTTGCCGTCTAAACAAATATAAACGGACGGAGCATAGTTTAACTTAAAACTTCCACCGCTTAGACTGTGGCGATTAAGAGCAAAACAAGGCGTGTCGTTATAAGTGATAAGTTCTTCTTTTTTATACTGCTTTGTGTTAATCGTCGTCTTTGGATAAACGCTAGCAAACTCTTTGGCTTTTTCACCGTAAATATCAAAGTTTATAGAGTCGAGCGCAACGGATTTTTCAAGACCGATATACTCTTCTTCATAAGAAATGTGATAGTCTGAGCACCACCTTTCAGGCTGAATAGTAAAGTCGGTCGGCTCTTGGATTTCTATTATCGTACAGCCCGCGCCTATCGCGTGGATAAGCCCCGCTTTTATTAGCCAAACGTCGCCGACTTTAACGTCAACGCCGTTTAAAAGATTTCCCATAATATCTCTTTCCGTTTCGCTTCTCTCTTCTAAAAGGGAAAGTTCATCTTTTGTTAACTTTTCCTTAAAGCCAAAGTAAAGTTTTGCGTTTGGGCGCGCGCCAACTACTAGCCACGCCTCAGTTTTTCCGTAAGGGCTGTTAAAATGCTTTTTTGAAAACTCTTTCGTTGGATGAACTTGAAAGGGAAGCCTAACGGCGCTATCTAAAAACTTAACCAAGCAGTCGTACTTTCTGTTTCCCAAAAGTTCAGCGGGGTAGTTTTTTAATAGGTCGTCAAAATAAATATCCGTTCCTTTTACTACGGAAACGCCGTCTCTCTTTCCAAAATACTTGGGGTTTATAGCCTTTACCTTGCTTGCCACCCACTCTTCGGGAAAGAAATTGTCGCTACCGTCGTCGTATCCGTCGTTAAAAATTTCTTTATAAGGTTTTCCGCCCGTGTAAATTCTGTAAACTCTATTTCTGTTAAAAAATATAGGTTCGCTTAGTAGTTTTTCTAAATCTTTCATAATTTGGTTGCTCCATAAAACTGAGTGGTTAAAGCCCCTTTCTCGTTTGCTAAACGAAGTGCGTTTTCAATAACCTCTTTCGTAAAAGGTTTATTTTCAACGTGCGCTAAAAACGTTCCAAAGAAAGCGTCGCCTGCGCCAGTCGTGTCAACGGGGACAAGGGGTTTGGTCGGGACGATAGAAGTTAAGCCATTATAGTAATAATACGAGCCTTTGCTACCGAGCGTAACGAGAATAAGTTTATCCTTTTTAGCAAATTTTTTAACGCCTTTTTCTAAATCTGTTTCGCCTGTGAAAAGGGTAAGTTCGTCGTCAGAAAACTTTACGATATCTGCCCTTTCAATAAATGGGATAAACGCGTTTTTTGCTTGCTCTAAACAAGAGAATAAATCACTTCTAAAATTAACGTCAAACGAGAGTTTTGCACTCGTCGTTTTTACTTTTTCAATAAGTTTAAACGCAAACTCGCGCCCCTTTTCTTCGCTGAGCATAAGCGAGCCAAGGTGGATAAAACTAGCGGATGAAAATAAAGAAAAATCAATGCTAGAAAAATCTAAATTAAAGTCCGCGGTGTCGTGGCGGTAAAAGGAAAAATCGCGCTCACCGTCTTTTAACGAAACGAAAGCAAGCGTCGTGTTTCTTTCTTTATCCACTTGAATTTGCGTGCTGTCAAAGTTTGCTTTATTCGTCTCTTCTATCAAAAACCTACCTATAAGGTCGTTTCCAACCCTTGCAACGTAGCAAACGCTCGCGCCCGCCTGTTTTATATTAACCGCCAAGTTAAACGGCGCGCCACCAGGAAAAGCAGTAAAAGAGTTGTTTGTTCCAACCATATCGGCTAGAAGTTCGCCTATCGCTATAATCATACGGTCTCCTTATATTCAATATACGCGTAAGGTTTTTCTAAAACTAAAACGCCGTCATCGTGTTTTGCGTTTATAGTTTTAGTTACCGTAACGCCACTTAGATTAAACTTAAAATTTTTAGAGTAGTTAATTAAAATTGCCTTGTCGTTGCCGTATTTGTAAACTGCAACTTTTTTATCGTTGATTATAAGTTTTTCTTCGCTTTTTATAACGCGCTTATAATATGAGTAAAGGTCGGTTTCTTCGGGGCTATTTTTATCGGTGTAAGCGCACTCTAAGGGCGCGTTTAAAAAGTAAACTTTGCCCTTTCCTACGTCGTTTACGGAAAGTAAAATATTGCCGTTTAAATCTCGCTCTAAAACGGTTGCAGTCGTCGCGTCTAGAAGAAGATCAACGCTCGTTTCGATATCGTTTTTAATATTTGTAATTTCCTTTCTGCCAAGTACCGAAAGCCCAGTTAAACGCTCAAAATTTCCAACCATTCCACCGTCGTAGGTAATTAATAAGTTTGCACCGTTTTCAACTTTTTTAGTCAAGTCGTCAAGAAGAAGTTTGGGGATACCTAAAATACTATTTATACAAGGAAGAACATAGTTGTCTCTATCGGGTAGGAGTTGGTTCTCGTAAATAAAATCAACGTTAAACCCCGACTGAACGGCTAAAAGGTACGAGCCGTAAGCCGTTTTCCACTCGTCAACGCCGTTAGATAAAATTACGGTTGCGTGAACGTTGGGTTTTGGTAAAGAGTCAACTTCTTTTATAAAGTTAGAGATTTCTTGCATTTTTAAAAGTTGTGGTTTAGGTTCGCGGTTTTTCTTCGCTATGCCAAGGTTTTGTTCTACGGTAAAAACGTCGTAGGGCGCAAAGTCAAAAGCGTCTTGATCGAACGAGCACCACCACAAAAACCCAGTCGTTCCGCTAGCAAAGCCCGAAACGTAAGATTTTTCAAGATAGTCTGCTTGCTTTTCATCGTTTGCTATCATCGGTCCAAGCGCGCCCGCCTCTTCAATAAGACACGGCGTTTTAGCAATGGACGAGTAGTACGCACTCTCCGCCGCTGCGTGAAGAGTTGAACGCATAGACGTGAGTTCATCTTTCGAGCAGTAGGGGGTGAAAATGGGGTAGGGATGCGTCGTTTGAACGTCAGTTAAAGAGCCTAGCGTTTGAAGTTTCCACTTTCCACTTGCTGATAAACCGTGCATGCCTGCGTATACTGGGCGAGTTGGGTCGGCAACGCGGATGGTGCTCGAAACGGCGTTTAGCCAAAGTTCGTTTAAGTCTTCGTCACTATCTAAACTCATAGCGTTACACTCGTTGCCAAGTTCCCACGCGATAATTTCTTTATAATCTTTCGTTTGGCTTATAAAATCTTTGATAAACTTGCACTCGAAATTAACCGCTCTCGCGTCGGTTATAGGGTTTAAGTGCTTTATCGCACTCGGCATAAACTTTTTTCCGCTCATCCAACCGGTTATCAGCGAAACGATTACTTTAAGTTCGTACTTTTTAGCAAGGTCTAACAGTTTTTTAAAGTTAGTTATTGCGGTGTTTGAAAGTCCGCTTGAAAATTCTAAGCGTTCAATCGGCGTTTCGTTAACCCTTAAATTAAAGGAACTGTTACAAGCGTTATCTTCTATCGGCTGAAAAACGTCCCACGACGGAAACACGCGAATAGCGTTTATTCCGAAAGTCGATAAAAACTCAAAATCTTTATCCACCACGTTTTCATCAAACTCTCTCCACGAATGAAGACCTAAACTGCTTGGCCAGTAGTTAATTCCAGTTAAAAATTCCATTTTACTCTCCTTATAGTTTAAGTATAACTTAAAAATTTAAGTTAGTCTTGCTGTTTTTTATATAAAAGTATAGTTTTTTTGCAAATTTATTGTAAATAAGGGCTAAAAAAAGCGGTTTTTTGCAAAAATCATTGACTGTGCGGGTTAAAGTGGATTATAATTACGTTATGGAAAACTTATTAAAACTTAACGAGCATCCAAATAACGAAGGCTATTTTGAAGCACATTTTTATAGTGAAAAACTAACCAAGTATCACTCGCACGAAGATTTTTACGAAATATTTATTACGCTTAAGCCTAGCGTTAAGCACGTTTGCAACAAAGAAGAAAAAATTCTCAAAGAAAAAACGGCGTGTTTTATAAAGCCCAAAAAAGCACACAAATTAACGTATCTTGGTGATGAAGAAGGTTTTCATCACTTTAACGTTGCCTTTTCAGTAGGTTATTTTGAAAGGATTGTAAGCGCGGTATCTCCCTTGGCGCTGAGCGTTATAAACGAAAGCGAAGGCGTTGTTTCGCTATCGTTAAAAGATGAAGAGTTTGAGTTTTTGATAATGCTTGCAAAAGACTTAATTTCTGCAGAAACCTTTTCAAAACGCCAAACACTAGCAAAACTGTTGCTGATAAATTTGGCAATACTTACTGAAACTAGATACCAAAAGAAAGCAAACGGCAAACTGGAAGGATACGTCGTTGATTTAAAAAGTAGAATTGATAGTTTAGAGTATATTGATAAAAACGCAAACGAACTATATAAAAAATACCCCGTTTCTTTCTCAGGGCTTATAAAGAAATTTAAGCAAGTAACAGGCAAAACGGTTATAGGATATTTGAGTGAAAGAAGGGTGGAATACGCTAAAAGACTGCTACTTTCAACAGAGTATTCCGTATTAGAAATATCGTCAATCGTAGGTTACGAATCACTCAGCCACTTTATAAAAGTTTTTAAATTAAAAGTAGGCACGTCTCCACTAAAATATAGAAAACAAAACGAAAACGCAAACTAAAAACCGACCTAATGGTCGGTTTTTACTATATAATTTTCGCTTTAAGTTTTATTTTCGTTTGGTCGGTTACTCTTATAAAATCGGATATCTCAACGCCCAAGATCATATGCACCGTTTGTCCGCTTGCAACGACCAAAAGTTCGTCACGAGAAGACAGGGGTATCTTTTTATCAATTAAATATTCTTTAAGTTTTTTAGTTCCACCGCCAAATTTTGTGAAAACGTCACCGTCGCGCCTGGTTCTAATTACGGCGTCTTTTGGAATTTTATCGCCGTCAAATAAAAGATAGGGTTTGTCGAGCGGTTGGTCGGTAATTAAAACGGTTTTATTTTCAAACTTAGTTTCGCCAACCGTAAAGGGAAGTAAAAGGCTAGATTTTTCCTTGGTAGTGGAAGAAAAAACGATATCGTCGTATTCCTTTGTTGCAATAACGGATTTAGGTAGGGTAACGGTTGCGCCGCTTTGAAGATTTTTAAGGTTTTCAACCTGCAAAACGTGAACTTGCTCGTAGTCTTTAACTATCCCAAGTTTTTTCATTGCGATAATAACCGCGCGATTGAAAAGAACGCTCGGCGTTGAAATAGGTAGATAAATTTTATCTCCATCAAACTTTAACGCTTTTAAAGAAAGTTCGTTTAAAAACTCATCTTCTTCACTTGCAATTTTTGATAAGCGATATCCTGATTCAACGGCGTCAGGAAAACGTTCAAGTATTTTTGGAACGAGTTCGTGGCGGATAAAATTGCGAGTGTAACTAGTGTCAAAATTCGTGCTATCTTCTACGTAATTAAAGCCGTTTTCTTGAACGTAATCGTCAACGTCTTTTCGAGAAAGTTGACTTATAGGGCGGATAACGTAGTCGTTTACGCTTTTAATTCCACTAAGCCCTTTAATTCCTGCACCGCGGAAAAGGTTAAAAAGAAGCGTTTCAAAATTATCGTCTTTATGGTGTGCGGTTGCAATTTTTTCGCAATAGCCAGAATTTACTAAATCGCTAAAAATCTTATATCTTAAAACCCTTGCGCCTTGTTCTAAGGATAGATTGTTTTCATTTGAAAAGGTAGGTGCGTCAACGGTAAAAGTTTTAAGTTCTACGCCAAAGTTGTCGCAAAGTTCTTTAACGAAAATTTCGTCTCTATCGCTTTCAATTCCACGGATAGAGTGGTTAACGTGCACGGCTTTCACCGTCAAAGATAGTTCTTCTCTAACGGATAAAAGTAGGTGAAGTAGGCAAACGCTGTCTTTTCCACCCGACAATGCAACGGCTATCGTTTCGCCGTATTTTAGTAAGGTTTTATCAATCATTTTTTTCAAACTTAAACATTTTATCCATAACTTTCATCATAAAATTATGGGGTAAGAATTTTGCCATAACTCTTAAAAGTTTAGCGTATTTTCCGGGAACGACGTAGTTTTTCTTTCTCTTATCCACCGTTTTATACGCAACTTTAACTACGAAAATTGCATCGTATAAGATATCGAATTTTTTAAGTTTTTCCTTCTCGCCAGCGCGCTCAAAGAATTCCGTTTTAACCCAGTACGGACAAACGCACAAAACCTTGATTTTTTGTTTTCTAAGTTCGTGAGCGAGTGCTCTTGTGAAACTAAGAACGCCGGCTTTCGTTGCGGCGTAAACGGAAAGGTGAGGGACTGGCTCGAACGAACTCATTGAGCCAACTTCAATAATTTTTCCGCCTTCTTTAATATATGGAAGAACGGTTTGCGTCATTAAAATGAGTGCTTTTAAGTTAAGGTCGCACATATCGGCGTTGGAGGTTTGGTTAGATTCTATAAACTTTGCCATTTTTCCAAAACCGCTAGCGTTTACGAGAAGTTTAACGTTTGGGTTTTCGTTTTCAAGTTTTTGCGCGATAACGTCAAAACTCTCGCTTTTAGTAAGGTCAAGAGCGATGGGTACGATTTTCGTTGAAGTTTCGTTTTGAAGGGCAACGAGCCTATCTTCACGGCGGGCGATAACCCAAATTTCGTCTAACTTATAGCGCTTATCGGCTTGAACGACAAATTCTTTGCCCATGCCGGACGAAGCGCCGGTAATAATAGCAATATTCATAAAACAATTCCTAAAATATATAATAATCGATTTAATGATAGCATAAAATTAAAACATATTCAATTAAACGATGAATAAAATTTCATCAAAGATGTAAAAAACTCTTGACAAAATGCAATAATTTATGTATTATAAACGCACAAAGTCATCGCGGGGTAGAGCAGCTTGGTAGCTCGTCGGGCTCATAACCCGGAGGTCGTGAGGTTCAAATCCCACCCCCGCAACCAGAAAGAAAGTCATCCTTGAGGATGACTTTTCTTTTTGCCTGTGGAGTGATTTGAGCTTTACGCTTCCCTTCGGGTTTCCGGAGGGAGTGGGTGAGCGAGTAAAAACGATCCTGTGAATCGTTTTTACGATGCGAATAACTGAAATAGGGAGAAATAGAGCCGAGCGTACCGAGGCGAAGATTTCGACCATATTTCAGGAAGGGACCTTCAAATCCCACCCCCGCAACCAAAAAATCTCTTCGTTTCTTTTGGAACGGAGAGATTTTTCTTGTTGTATAACTAAAAAGTGGCTTTGCAAGTGTGGCTTGACAAAATCAAGTAATATATTCTTCCATTATAAAACGTTTTATGCTATAATTATATCCAGAAAAGGAGGCGACTTTTATGACAATTGGCGAAAAAATTCAAAAATATAGAAAAGACCTCGGTTTATCACAAGAAGAGCTCGGGCAAAAGTTGCTTGTAAGCCGACAGACAATTAGTTTATGGGAAAAAGATC
>JAZSOI010000013.1:0-7008 GCA_045536835.1 Christensenellaceae bacterium | reverse complement strand
AGGCGCGTTTACGCCTACGTAGGCACGCATATTTGCCCCCAAATACCGAAAGTAAGTTCTTTACGCGATTTCCTTTATTTTTTCTGACAAGGACTGCCTGAGCGCATTTAATTGCTCCGTACTCGAAACAAACTCAGTCGCGTGCTCTAAGTCAAAACCGTTGATTAATAATTTATCAAACGGCACACCTTCGATTTTGTTTAAGAAATAACTCGGATATAACTGCTTGTACGCCCGGTCGTTATAGTATTTGTTAATACCTGAAGCAACGTAACGAATTCTATTCTTTCCGAGCGGTATTCTTTCACCGGTATCCGATACGACGTAGGCTTCGCTCCCAGTTTCAAAATTTCCAAGTGTAGAAACTATTTGCTTTCTAAAACCTATTGATTTTACGAACTTTTCAAACCGAAGCATAAACTTTGCATAATTCTTTTGACGTTTCGAGCCTTTGTCAAGACTATCCGTCTTCCAAATCTTTAAAAAGTTAAATATTGCAAGCGCAATCGTAGGTTTGCACACCCATTGTTGAGATTTTACTATTTCATTTACACCGGCAACGCGCCTACAGTCTATATAAATGTTTTTCGGGTCTTGTTCACAAGCAATAACCGCCCACTTTAAGAAATGCCCACCAAGCCGAAACATATCCGACACGTCATAATATTCGCCTTTCTTGAAAGACAACTCGTTTTTAAGCACCGCGCCGATTTCGTCAAACAATACTACCGAATAGAGCGGAAGTCTTGAAGTTCCGCGTATATGTTTAAGCGTTACTTTATACGACGTGCGCCCTGCATCGTCTTTTATGCCAATGTTCGACCACAGACACGGAATGCCTTTGTTTTCGCCGGGCTTGGGGTTCTTCGTATAAAACAAATAACTTTCTTTTATTGCAAACCATTCTAAAAGTTCGTCTATGTTTCCGCGAGCAAGTATCTCTTTTTCTCGACTGTGCCACGTCCAAAAATCGTATTGAAGTTTGCGCCACATTTGAAGCGCTAACGCTTTTGCTTCTTGAACACTTTGCGACGTTTTGCCAACGCGCGGTTTTCCGCCTTTTATTTTAAATACGTTGCCAAAATCGCACATAAGGTCTTGAACGTACATTATATGCCAAATTACGTAATACTTGCCGAACCAGTAAATGCCAAAGTAAATTAAGAAAATTTTAATCGCGTACGGATAGTGAATTTGCGAGTAAAATTCAGGATAATTGTTTTTAATAATAACTAACGCTAAAATACTTAGCATTATCGTTATAAAAAACTTAATAAACTTTGAAAATCTCGACTGGTCACTCTTAAAAAGCCTTATCGTAAAGATTAAAGGTATCAAAAACAGCGTTGCCAACGCTATATTTTCCCAAAACGGATAAAACGCAACGTTGTATATCATTAAAAATACGTTGATAACTAACGGAATTAAATAATAGAGCAAACCGTTTAGGCTGTAACGAACGTTCGTCCAAAAAGTATAACGCGCCCAACGTAAACGGTTATTCGATTTTACTTTGCGCCCAAGTTCTTTATTTAAATCGTCTTTTTTTATAGCGGTTTTTCGCCACTCTTTTTGTTGCTCCGTCCATTTGTCCGACGTTTCTTCCTTCATTTCGAGAAGAAGCGGTTTCGGCTTGTCCGGGCGCAGTTTGAATTTTGCGCATTGACGGTCGCACTCGTTTAAAGGCTCGAGCGGTAAACGGTTAGGAAACTCGTCCACGTGCCGATAAGATTTACCGCGACGTTCCGGACCAGTATACCACATTATACCGTTTCCGCATTTAATTGAACCAGTTCGCACCGGCGTTATTTCTTCCGCCGGCGCTTCCGGTTTTAAATGGGTATTAACACTCGCTTGAGTGGTTTTATTTAGTTCTTTTTTTAATTCCTTTAAACTCATTTATTTTTTGATAATAATTTTAAGATTATAGTTAACGTTAAAAGCGCAACGACCGTTATGATTATAGGTACGTATATTTCAGACTCGAACAACTCGCAAGATTTTAACTTGCTGATTACGGGTATAGCAACTATTCCTAACAACACTGCGCATATGATACTAATCATAATTTGCTACCCCTTTAAAATCTTAATCGCAATACCTAAAACGAGTAAACCGCCTAAGATAATTGCCGTCCACATTAAAAATTTTCCAAACGGCGTTTGCCAAAACCCTTCACTTGCAAGGCTTTTAAGTTGCTCAAAAATATCTTCTTTTGTATTGTCAATGGCAGAGCCAGTATCGTCACCGTTGTCTGCGCCAGTGTGCGTCATAAAACGGTCGGTTGTGGAGCAGTCTAAATAGAAGAAATACGTATAAAGCATTTTGTTCGTGTCTTTACCAAACACAACGTCCGTGTATTCTTCAAAAAACATTCCTAACAAACCTTGTATATGCCAAATAGTACCAAGTTCGCTATAATAAAATCTATACAACGCCGAACCGCTAACCGACTCGCACGAGTTAACCACTACGCCACCATTATACGATAAGTCTGCAAACCAACTGTTTAAATCGCTTACTCTCTCTTCAAAAACGAGTGAAGAGAAAAAACCGTAAAGTTTATCGCGTGGAACTTCATCAGTGCGATAGAACCACGTCGCTTCTTTACCACGATTAAGCCATAAAATTGACCAATTCGCGTTGATATTATTGCACCAATCGTCATAGCAGGTTAACGGAATCAATTTTTCTTTTTGAGTGCCGTCCGATTGCGTATATCTAATCGTTGTGTAAGCGTATTCGAGCGTAATCTTGTATTTTGACTCGTCTACGTACTCAACTTTTTCAGGAATAACGTAGCCGTTCGTCATATACCTACCGTTTGAATCTTTAATCGGAAAGAGATAAAAGTTTGAAACGCCTAACAACTCGGCAACTTGAGCAGTCGTTATGTTTTTAATATTATCGTAACTTGCAACGTTAACTTCTTTGTTAACCGTTGTATGTACCGCAAACGGTGAGTCAATGTACTGCTTCAAATAATTAATCTCAAGATACCACGTGCCAGACAACGTTACGTCAACGTCGATAACCTTTTTTTTGTTTATATCGCAGTTGATTGTAATAAGTATATCTTTAGGCGACGCTTCGCTAAATTCAATATCTAAGTCAGTTTTGTTTTTACTCGAAACGTCTTTAATACGCCAACCTTCAACTAAAACTTCTTCAAGTTTAAGGTCGTCATAATCGTGTTTGAGATTGATATTATTAGGAAGAACATAAACCGGCGTATCACTTAAATTGCTGTTTAATCTAAGTACGGTTTTATAATCATATAAAACTTTTATGAGACAAGTCTTGTTTTCTGTATCAAAAAAACGACTAATGCCTGCAACTTCGCAATAAATTTCACCGTCTAAAATTGCAGGAGATATTGCTTCATTAACTGTCGTACCGTGCCAATTAAGAAAAGTTTTTTTAGATAAAGCAATCAAATCACTTCTCATTGCTTTATATGTTGGAGAAGTTTTTGTTGTTTCATTAAGATTATCGTCGAGAGTTACGTATTCATAATTATACGTATATTCAACGTCTTCTTCTATATCAGCAACAACATAGACAAGCAAGTTTACAAGTTTATCTTGTTCACTCTCTTTAAACGCAACCGTAAGCGCGTAATCGTCAACCGTGCAAGTTACGCCTTCGGGAACGTTGAGAATTTTAAATTCGCTTTGTTCTAAATCGATATGCCAATTTACCTTATTTTTTAAATTATTTTCAATATCTTCAAAATAAAAAGTAAGCGTCAATAAGTCTTCGTAAGGCTTAACTTCCGATTTATAATAATTCACTATAAGTCTATTCGCTGGGTCGCCGTTAGTGATATAAAGTGAGAAATCTTTATATTCAAACGGCGAGTAAGAAACGTTAATTTCACCAACGCCGTACGTATCATTATATGCGTAGTCAATAGACGTTGCTTGAAGAATAATTCTGGCTCCAAGTTCGTAACTTTTGTCGAACTCATCAAAATTCTCAAAGAAAACGCAGTTGTAATCTGAAACGTTAGGTTTTCCCGACATTTTGTTTACGTAGTTTAAAACTTCTTGCTCGTTAAACATTATCCGCGCCGGGATTATATACGGTGTACTAATATCAACAATGTACGGTATTCTCTCATTTATATCATCGTAATCTACAATTTTATAGTTTAAATTCACCGTAACTTCTTTATCGGCAGTGTAACCGTCGAGCCCGGCATAATTAAACAACCAATCAACGTCGGCGGTGCTATCTGAAGCAAGGCTCGAAAGTTGATTGCGCGCAAGTTCGTTGATTGACGTTGTTATGTCATTGCTTGAACTGTAAATCTTATTGTAACCGTAAGTTGATTTTGTCGAAACAACCGTCCAATACCCAGCAATCATTCCGGCTTCAACTTCTTCAATATATTCTTCTTCCATAACTTCCCACAAATCTATAAACCACGTGTATTCAGTAGTTTTTGATAACAATTCCTCTGTTGTGCCAAAACTTGGATGATAAACTACAGGAATGTCAAAAATAAACGTCTCTCCAGCCTGTATATAATAATCACTGGTATTAAACCCCGGCGTGCCTTTTGTAAAACGGCGCGAAGGGTGGTTATTATATAAAGTGTCTATAGAAGAACTTTTATCTTCTTCACTTTCGCCGGGATAGATACTTAAAACGTAATATCTTTTTCTGGACGCAAGTTCACCTACCGGTGTACTATAGTGAGCATATAAGAAAGTTTCGCCTATCTCGTGTTTAATTTGAATATCAAAATCGCCGGTGTTAAACTTTGTAAGCGCATCGCCACTTATAGATGCCGTAATAACTACGCTTGCGCACGAATTATGCGAATAATTGCAACCATCATCCATTAAATCGAGGCCTGAAACGTAGATATCCGTAGTTATCGTCGTTTCTTCCGCTAAAACGTTGGTTTTTTGTAGCGAAAAAACGCCTGCAATCATTGCGCAACATACACACACGACGGCAAGCGTATATTTAAAAAAGTTTTTTAATCTTAATTTTTTCATAATTTTATTCCTTAAGGGTTTAAAGCGCTCCCCGAAAACTTTTCGGGGAGTACTAAGTTCTTTAATATTCCTATTATTGAATAGTGAATATTTTTTCTGCGATACACTCGCGTGCATCACTGCCAGCATACACAAATACTTGAATGATATGCTTTCCCGCTTTTAAGGTTGATAAGTTGATTGTGATAACGCCGGTATCGATATAATTCAAACCTTCGTAATCGTCTTCGTACTTATCCCAGTTTTCGCCGGCAACGTCGTAAGTAGCGTCCGTAACGGTAATTTCCGCGTCAGTGTCAATTTGATAAGAAATCTTAGTAAATTGCTTTTCGCCAACTGCCCAAGCCCTTAATACACCGGGTTGAGTATTCTTTTGAGTCTCTTCAAAATAATTGATTTCGTAATGTTGAGCAAGCGCATCTGACTTGGTCTCGTCTTCTTTATTCCTAACGGATACAACGATACCAATAGTGGCGCCGACAACTGCAACGATGCAGAGCCCTGCGATTAACCATTTAAGCCAACCTTTCACGATTTTTCCCCCTTTATTTATTCAAAAACGCCTTTAGCGTCTAAGTCGATTTTACACGGCGCAGTAATATATTTGCGCCGTGGGGCGTAACGCCCAAGAAAAGATAACCGGGGCAACCAAACCCCTTTGGGGTGCCGTTTTTGTAGGGAACGGCACTATAAACCCTTTGTTTTTAAACGCACGTCAAACGTTTAAAACGAGGTTATGAAGAAATCTTTTTTATTTCAACTTGAATATTAATGCCAAAATTCCAACTACTACTAAACCGCTTAAAACGAGCGATACCCAGCCCCACACGTTGTAGTTTGCGTCTTCAACGTTGAACCACGAACTAACCATTTCGCCTACTTTTTCAACGAAAGAAAGTTCACCGTCTTCACCGTCAAACTTGTCCCACAAACCACCGGAAACACCGCCTTGTTCGGGTTCTTCTTCGCCTTCGGGCGCAGTGATAAACACGATATCCGCTTTAGAATTTTTGTATGAGATTAAATAAGTGTTATCGAAATAATCGTGATATTCAGTCGATAAATTGTTTGCATAACAAACGGTTTTATCAAATAATTCAGGGAGATAGAACTCAAGGTATAATTCGCCGTGATACTCTTTAAGTTGATATTCAACCGAGTAACGACCAAAAGTGATTTTTTCAGTATCTAAATTAAAAGATAAACCTTGAGTTTTAAGTTCGTCGTTTATGCTCATTTGAAGATTAAACGCGTGCGTACTTTCACTCGTTTCAGGCTTTTTCCACCTAAACCACTTGCCACCGTACGAGTCTTTGTAATCAGACGTCGCAGTTATTTCACTTTCAACCCAGTTAGACTTATCGTACATGTCCGGCAAGAAAAACATAGTATCGTAAATATTTATAACTTCAACTTCAGGCTCGTCCGGTGTTTCAGGTTCTTCAGGTTCAACCGTTTCGTCACTGGGGTTGTAAGCAAATTTATACACTGGAGCATCTGAATATTCAATATAAAAGGTTGTTTCGCTATTTATGTCGATAGTAAATTCATCTGTGTTTTCTTCATTTATTTTAATAGTGTACATCTCGTTAAATTCGGGTTCAACGTAAACCACGTAATACGTAACTCCAGAAACAACTTCCGTTGAAGTTTGCGAAGTAATATAGATTATGTCACCACTAAAAACACCTATCTTATTATTTGAATAAACGGTGCAAGGAAAGTTATTGAACGACATTATAGTTCCTTCAACCATTGCAACGTAATGGCCTGCTAATTTGTCACCATTTGAAACTTCGCTCCAAACAATCTCTACGTCGGTTGGAAGTTCGGGCGATTCTAAAACCAATTCACCAAATTCATAAACAGTTTCTTCTGCGGAAACTTTTTTTACATTGTTTATGCCAATGCAAGCAAAAGCAAATAACATTACACTAAGCACTGCGCTAAACATTAGTTTAAAGTTCTTTTTAATAAATTGTTTCATAAAACTCTCCTT
>JAZSOI010000049.1:0-8937 GCA_045536835.1 Christensenellaceae bacterium | reverse complement strand
GCCGGGCCAACCGGTAGCGGAATAAATAACGTCCGCTCCGCCTTCTCCACAGTCTTCAATCATTTTAGAATATACGCCACGCTCTTTGTTTTCGTTGTTGAAAGTGTGCCATTGAGAAATATCGGGGCGCAAGTCTTCACGAATACGGCCGTAGAAGTTATTCATAAACGAATAACCAAGACCGGGCGCGTAGGTGTTGGGGCAAACGTTACCGTCTTCATCGGCAAACTCGTCCATTGCAAACGCGTGCACGTTACGGCAGGAAATGTTGAACTTGTTAATCATTTCAACGAGTGAAATGTAGCGAATAGCCCAAGGATTAGGCATAATCATAGTAAGTTTTTTGTCTTGGATATCACTTTGCATAATGCGGTAGAACATATCCATAACGGCACATAGGCCAGGATTTAGAACTATTTTTACTTGATAACCGTTTTCGTTGGTGTATTCGATATCGTCTCTTGTTAAGTTTCTTAAACGTTCAAGGTCTTCAAGCGATAAGTGTTTGCTTGGAAGCCAAGCGGCAGGTTTAAATTTAAATCCGTCGTAAATTCCCATAGTAATCTCCTTAAAATTTAATATTATATAATTTGCAAGCGTTGTTACACATAATGTCTTCAACGTCGTTTCTAGTAAGAGTTAAATCGGTTGCGGAACGCTTGAACGCGCGAAGTATCTCGTAGGTAAAATTAGTGATATTTTTATCGTCCGTCTCGCGCATGTGGGAATCGCTTGAAACGTCCCCGTAAAGTCCGCGTGGAATAATATTTATATAATTTCCGTTTTCAACTATTCTCTTCATTTTCATTTTTGCAATGGGAAGGTCAGTACCAAATAAAACTCGTTTTACGCCCACCGTTTCAATGCACTTAGTGATAACGTTAGAATTAGTGTTAGCCGAAAAATCAAAAATCATATTTTTAGTATCTTTAAGTAGGTTAAAAGCATTGCCAACGTCTTCGTCCGCGTACGCTCTACCTATGTGAGCGACGATGAGTTTAACGTTATTGTACTTTTGCTCGATTTCAAGCAGTTGTTTTAAGTTGTTTTCATCTTTAAGCCTTTTTGATTTAGATAAATGTAAAACTACTTTCCAGCCGTGCTTGTCGGCAAGTTTTAAGTGGTTTTCAGGTAAGAAGTCAAACACGTCCGCTTCCGCGGGAACTACGCCTTGCTTACAACCGCCAAGGTAAGGTTTAAGCCCCGAAAAACCGCCCGATAAGACGTTTTCTTCCAAAAACTCATCCGTCATTTCATACCTAGTCCAGTAAAGCGCAGGGAAGTTATAATCTTTAATTACTTGTTTAACGTATAGGTTGTGTTCAACGGCCCTTACAACTGAATTTCCAAAGATAACGGGAATAACTTTTTTGCCTTCAAAGAAACTATCGTACGTTGCAAGTAAATCTTCAATAGGGCATTCGCCTGCAACTCGATTAGTCCACTTTTTAGGGAACTTCGACCTATCGTACTCGTCGTCTTGAACGCGCCAAATATGCGCATGCGAGTCAACGATTTTGTCTGGCAAAAAGTCCCTTAACTCTTCGTTATAAACTTTTAAGTCGTAATCGTCTTTAATATATCCGTACATAACTTTATTTTAATATATATTAAATTATTAAAAAATATCATTTTGCTATAAAAAGTTATTAAAATGCGACTTTTTCTCATTGACACAACAGTCGTTTTAATTATATAATTAAACTATGAGAGTAAAGATTGAGCGGTCGATTCACTATGCGTTATCTAAATATTTAGGCAAAACCGTGCCGTATGAAGAACTTTCGCCTATGTTTATAGGCTATCAACACGAGCCGTCGGGCGGAAAATCGGATAAACATTTAAGGTTTTTCTACGTCGTTCATATAATAAGTGACGGCGAGGGCGACGTTTACGTTGGAAACGAACGTTTCACCTTAAAGCGCGGGGACGTTTTTATCGTTAAACCGCACGTTCCCATTATTTACGATTTTAAAGAAAATAACGGTTTAAAGTACGCGTGGATAGGTTTTTTGGGAAGTTACGCTAAACAACTTGACGATTTGCCTAGCGTTTGTTCGCTTTCAACCGAGTATTATGATAAAATAAAAAAACTCGTTGACGAGAACGAGTTAATTTACTCTCAGCCTGTTAGCGAAATACTTTTAGATATTATAGCTGACCTTATCGGCAGTTACGATAAAGCGGTTTTAAAGCAAGTTAAAAATTATCTAGACGAAAATTTTTTTACGGATATAAAGATTGAAAGCGTTGCTAAAAAGTTTTCGTATAATAGAACTTATCTTGGAAGAGCGTTTAAAAAAACTTACGGCGCAAGCCCCAAAGAATATTTAATGAGTAAACGGTTAAACTATTCGTTAAAACTTATCGTTAGTGGTGAAAGCGTTTCTTCGGCGTGCTATAAATCTGGCTTTTCAAATCCGTACAACTTTTCAAGGTATTTTAAAGAAAAGTTTGGCGTTAGCCCAAGTAACTACAAATCAAAATAAGATGCGAAATTTCGCATCTTATTTTATTATTTGACTATTCGTTACTATTATATCGAGTGGAACGTCCCAAGGGCTAGGCAAAATGCCGTCAACCACTTGAAAGTCGTAGGCTAGCCCGATTTTTAAACAGGGGTGTGTTGCTAAAAACTTATCGTAATACCCCTTGCCGTATCCAAGCCTGTTTTTGTTTTTATCGCAAGCAAGAAGTGGCAAAAAGCAAACGTCAACGCGCTCCATAATATCGTAAAAAGCAGGTTCAACCGTGTTAAACGTTGACTTTGTTTCACTATCGCTTTTAGGTATCCCAGCAACCATAGTATCACCCGTTATAACTGGGAAAGAAACCACCTTATTTTCGCTTAAAAAATGTTTTATAAGGCGATTAGTGTCAACTTCATTATTAAAACTCTTATAGATAAAGAAGTTTTTAAACTCGTTTAAATCAAGCGATAGAACGCGCTCAAAAATCTCGTTTGAAAGCGAGTTCACTTGTTTAGTGGAAAGCGCTTTTCTCTCGCTTTTAATCTTGTTTCTAATTTCAAAATTATCCATAAAAACGTTTAACGTAAAATCAATTCCAATAATCCGTTTGTTCTTTTATCCCGATATTTTTAGCGATAAACGAGGGGTCTTTTCCAGCCTTCTTTTGTGCTTTATAATCTTTAAGAGCGCGGAAAGCGTACTTGCCAAGATAAAGTATAACTGGAACGTTAATGAGAGCCATAAGCCCCATAGTAATGTCTGCAATTCCCCAGAGAAGATCAGATGAAAGCACCGCACCGAAAAGTATTAAAAGCGATGCAATAACGTAATAAACGGCGTTAAACTTTTTGCCAGCGGGTTTTTTAAGGATATGAGTTAACGACTGGTTAACGTAGAATAGATTGCCAAGAAGGGTAGTAAAAGCAAAGAGTATCATTGCAACCGTTATAAAGATAGGGCCGAAATTGCCGAGTGTTGACTTCATAACGTCTTGAATAAACGGCGCGCCAGCGTAACTGCTATCCGCTATCGGTTCAACGCCGGAGCACATACACATAAACGCCGTAGCGGAGCAAATAACTAGCGTGTCGATAAACACGGAAAGGATTTGAACTAAACCTTGTTTTGCGGGGTGTTTAACGTCAGCGGAAGCCGATGCGTTTGGCGCAGAGCCGATGCCTGCTTCGTTGCTAAACAAACCGCGCTTAATTCCGTACATTACGCAAGAGCCTGTAAATCCGCCGAATATTGCCGAGAAATCAAAGGCTTCTTTAAATATTCTTGCAAAAACGTAAGGTATAGACGTAATATTTAGTGCAACGACTATAAGCGCAACTAAAATATAAGCAACGCCCATCAAAGGAACCATTAAACTCGTAACCTTAATAATTCTCTTTCCGCCACCGAACAAACAAATGCCGACTAAAACTGCGATAACACCGCCGATTATCCACGGTGTAACTTTCTCATTATAGAAACTATATCCAGAGAAAGTTGATTGCAAGTTATACGATGCGAGCATATTAAAGCCAACGCCGTAAGTTAATATAAGAAGAACTGAGAAAATAACGGCGAGCCATCTGCATTTTAAAGTTGATTCAATATAGTAGGCAGGGCCACCGTACGAACCGTCCTTTCCTTTTTTCTTATATATTTGTGCGAGAGTGCTTTCCACGAAAGCCGACGCACCGCCAACGAGCGCAATTATCCACATCCAGAAAACGCTACCAAATCCGCCTAAACATATCGCACTAGCAACGCCGATAATATTGCCAGTACCAACGCGTGAAGCGGTTGAAACCATTAGTGCGTGAAAGGAAGAAACCCCCTTTTTATCTTGCGGTTTTTCCATAACGACTCTAAGTTGTTCTGGAAGAGAAGTTACTTGAGTTGCCTTAGTTCTAACGGTAAAATAAATACCGCCAACGACCAAAAGTATAATTAAAACGTAAGTATACAATGCGTCGTTTAAAAAATTAATAATTTGTCCTAACATACAAATAATTATACATTAAAAGGTTAAAAAAGTCAACGCGATAAGTTTACAAAAGTAAATAGCCGTGCTATAATAAATAAAAACGAAAAAAAGGAGAAAATTATGAGTTTTTTAAAGGGTAAAACCGCAATAATCACTGGCGCTGGTTACGCAACGCTTTCAAACGGAAGATGTGGCTCTATCGGTTACGGTATCGCAACCGCTTACGCTAAAGAGGGTGCAAACCTTGTTATCACTGGTAGAAACGTTTCAAAACTTGAAAAAGCAAAGGAAGAACTTGAACGCTTATACGGTATTAAAGTTTTAATTTTCCAAGCGGATATTTCAGCAGGTGCCGATAATGAAAACACGGCAAAATCGGTAGTTGAAAGCGCCGTTAAAGAGTTTGGTAGGGTTGACGTTTTAATAAATAACGCTCAAGCATCCGCTTCCGGCGTTACTATTCAAGACCATACTACCGAGCAGTTTGACTTGGCTATGTATTCGGGCTTATACGCCGCTTTTTACTATATGAAGGCGTGCTATCCGTATCTTAAAGAAACTCAAGGTAGCATTATAAATTTCGCCTCTGGCGCGGGCTTGTTTGGAAACTACGGTCAATGTTCTTACGCCGCTGCGAAAGAAGGCATAAGAGGTTTATCAAGAGTAGCAGCAACCGAATGGGCGAAAGACGGAATAAACACCAACGTTATTTGTCCTTTGGCTTGGACCAGTCAACTTGAAAAGTTTGAACAAGCCTACCCCGATGCGTTTAAAGCAAACGTAAAAATGCCCCCTGCCGGTCACTTTGGTGATCCCGAACTTGAAATCGGTAGAGTATGCGTTCAGCTTGCTAGTCCCGACTTTAAGTATCTTAACGGTGAAACCTTGACTCTCGAGGGTGGTATGGGTTTACGCCCCTAAAATCCGTTATAAACTTCGCAAATCGGCAATTTAGCCAAAGATTCCGTACAAGGAGTACGCGTACTTTGGCTTGCTTGTTTATAGTTAGATGCATTACTTTATAATGCGTTAGATGTTGGCTTTGCCAACGTTATATGTTTACTGTCGTAAACGTTATATGCAAATTTTCAATTTGCGCTTAGGATAAATTCTATATAGAATAAAAACCACAACGCTCGCTTGCGAGCATATAACTCGCCGATAGGCGAATATAACGCGACGTTAGTCGCATATAACGATATCGAAGATATCATATAACAATAGAGTATCCACAGCGTTGCGAATGAGCATTTATCTAGTTTAAAAAAAATAAAGCACACTGAAATTTAATTCAGTGTGCTTTTAAAATGTTAAAATTTATTATTTTTTCTTTTTCTTAAATACTTTCATACCGTTGGTTGAGCCACCGTCACAAAGCACGTCAACGCCGGCAAGATAGCCGTTTCTCTCATCGGCAACGGTTGCGAGCGCGTAGCCGAGTTCTTCGGGTTTACCCATACGCTCTTCACAAGAGAAGGGGATAAGCATACCGCCTTCTTCTTTTTCAAGGTTGCCCATACCAGTTGCTATAAGACCAGGGCTTAACGATACCACGCGGATACCTTTTAAGCCGTATTCAAACGCGCACTTTTTAGCGTACCATACGACGAAGTTTTTAGAAAGAGAGTAAGCAAAACCCTTTCTTTGATATTCGCCTTTTGCAAGGCCTGCGCGCTTAGCGAGTTTCTTAACGAATTTTTCTTCATCGGTTTCCGCTAACTTGTAAGCCTTTTTGGGAATAATAAACGACGGCAAAACGTAAGCAGAGTTAGAAGAAACGTCAACGATAACGCTACCAGCGTTCATTACTTTTGAAAACTCTTGGTTGATATAAACCGTGCCGAGCGCGTTGATTTTTAAAATACCTTCGGGCGTACCTTTCATAGCAGGGGAAACACCAGCCGAGTTAATAACGTTTTTAACTTCGCCGAGCGAAGTTGCAAAAGCAACGAGTTCTTTAACGCTTTCTCTACTTGAAGTATCGCAAGTTTTAGCGTAAGCGTCGTAACCTAAACTTTTAAGTTCGTTGACCGCGCCTTCAAGTTTTGATAAAGTTCTACCAGAAATAACGATAATTTTGTCTTTGGACATAAATTTAGCGGCTTCTAATCCCATACCGCTACCACCACCAGTAATTACGCAAACGTTTGCCATATATATTTCTCCTTAAAGTTTTTATTTAAGTTTAACAAAACTAAAAACGCTTGTCAATATTTAATTTTGTTTTCTATATATAAAGGGGAAACAAAACTATAAAGAAAAAGGGCTTATTGAGTCAAACTCAATAAGCCCCTTGGTTATTTAGTGATTATATATTAATCGTTTTAATTACGAAAAATATAATTTTCTGACTATTAGTTATTTCCACCTATTGCGTTACGTGCTTCAGCTGCTTTAAAGGAGTTGGTTATTGTTGCTTGTGATAAAACGTCACCATTAGCAGTGTAAGCAGTTATTGTGTAAGTGATAGCTATACCTTTAGTTTCAGGATTTAATTGTACGTCGCTTGGTAACAATGTTAATTCTGTTGGGCGATCAGCATCATGATAATAATAGAATACTTTATTGTTATATTTAACTAAATAGATATCATCATTATTTCCGCTCAATACTTCTACAGAACTATTTTCATTATTCCAGTATTTTTCCATTTCTTCATCAAATCCGTTAGGAGTCCAAATACCAGTGTAAGTAGGTGTAGTGTTGCCATAACCAGTATAAGAATCTTGTTGAGTTTCACAAATATAAGCTTTGTATAAACCAGTGTCGATTTTTCCTTCAACAACATCACTATCATTAAACATCAATGCAAATGAACGAGGGAATCCACCTCCCCATGTGTTTGCCAAAGAAGTATTATTGTAATTATAAACACCAATTGAAAATCTCATTTCTAATTGATACGTTGTAGCGCCTTCAACTGCATCAATATAAAGTTTGTCGCCATAATTTGCAGGTGCAGTATTAGTGTGTATTTCAGCTGTATTTAACGATGAGGATGCTTGTTTAACTTCACAAGTAATTCCGTTAATAGTTTTAGTTGTGTCAGCCTTTCCAAAGTTGAAATATCCACATTTTGCGCCATACATCTTACCATAGTTTTTAACAGCATTGCTATCTACAAATGTGTATGCAGTATCATTGCCCATTCCGACGAATCCGACATTTTTACCCATTATTACACCATAGTTAGTGCACTTGTCAAAAGTAATATGAACGCCACCACCATTGTGAGAACCAAACGGTGCTATATAACCATCGGCGCCAAAAGAACCACTGATATTTGCCATATTAGAGCAATCTGTGTAATAAATATTACCATTACGCGAATAAGCAACGAAAGCAGTTGCCCAGTTTGCAATTGTAGATATGTTACCAGTCGTTGTTACGTTTGTAAAATAACAATTACCTTTAGTAGCATATGTCATTGCCACAGTTTTGGAATTATTAGTAAGTTGATAGTCAATAGTAATATTTTTAATTGTAGCGTTATCAAGATAGGGGAACGGTTGTTGATATCCTGCTAATTGGCTGATGTTAAGAATCTTTTTATCTTTACCATCAAGCACAAAGTTCATATAATGTTCGTTAACCGTGTTTTCACCATCTACGGCATAGTTGTTAACAATATGATCCTTAAGATCGATGTCATTTACTAATTCAAAGTATGCAACTTCACCTTTTGCGTTGAAATCATAAACTGCTTGATAGAAGTTGTTCCAATGTTGAGCTGTTTCAATTAAATAGGGTTTACTTTCAGTACCGTTACCGCCAGCAAATAATTTAGCACTTGCTTTTGCAGATTCAGCATCAGTTTTAGTTACGTTTTGAGTATTAAAACCTTTAACGATATCAGTAGTTACGGTTACTGCGGGATCTGCGGTTACGGTTTCAACAACTGCTTGGCTGTTAACTTCAACTTTTGCAGTGTCAGCTTCAATGTGGATACCCTTAATTTCAGCGTCCTTTTCAGCAACGACTCTACCGCTTTTAACTTGTAAGAATTCAACCTTACCAAATACGTGTAAAGAATTGTTAGCAACTGCAAGAACTTCGTATTCACCAGCTGCACCGTATGCGTTGATAGTTGCGTTGGGAGCATCTACCTTAACAATGTCTGCTACCGAAGTGGTTCTAACGGTTAAGGTGATAGTAGCGTCAGTATCAACGAATACCTTAATACCAGTCTTTTCGCCAGCGTCAAAACCAGTAGATACGGTAACTTCAGTATCATTACCAGTATAGTAAGTAGAGTACTTGGTATTGATTTCATCGTCAATTATCCATAATTCGTGATCAGCAACTTCCTCTGCTTCAAAGCCAGGGATGTATTCAAGTTTGTTGTCGTTTAAATAAACGAATACGTCGTTCTTGCTATCCCAAAGGATTTCGTTATCGGTTGCAGATGCGTTGATTTTGCCAACGTCATAACCGAATTCCTTTGCAGCTTGTAATGCATCGTACATCGTGTCGTGTTCTTCTAAGTCA
>JAZSOI010000008.1:0-6812 GCA_045536835.1 Christensenellaceae bacterium | reverse complement strand
AGCAAATCTTAGGCAAAACAAAAAAATTTCACAAGAAGAGTTGGCTTTTGAACTCGACGTTTCAAGGCAAGCAGTATCAAGGTGGGAAATGGACCAAGCCATTCCGCAAGTTGATAAAATATTGCAACTGTGTAAATTTTTCAACGTCACGACGGACGAACTTTTGATTAATAAAAAAAATATCGCCGTTTTAAATAACCGAACGCGAAACAAATATTTTGGAACAGACGGTTTTAGAGGGGAAGCAAACGTTACCCTTACGTCTAATCACGCGTATAAAATAGGCAGGTTTTTAGGCTGGTATTTTTCTAAACAAAAGCCCCAACACCGCGCAAAAATAGTGATAGGAAAAGATACTAGGCGCTCTAGTTATATGCTTGAATATTCTATCGTTGCCGGCATAACGGCTTCGGGGGCGGACGCTTATATGCTTCACGTTACAACCACGCCTAGCGTTTCTTACGTTGCTCGCCAAGACGAGTTCGACTGTGGAATTATGATAACCGCATCACACAATCCATACTACGATAACGGCATAAAAATTATTAATCGGTTTGGCGAAAAACTTGACGACGACACCACTTCCCTTATCGAATCTTATATCGACGGAGATTTGAGTTGCCTTAACGTTAGCGGAGACGATTTGCCCCTTGCCGTTGGCGAAAAACTTGGCGTTATCGTCGATTACTCGTCGGGCAGAAACAGATATATTGCCTATCTAATATCGCTCGCTTCACGCTCTTTCAAAAGTTTAAAAATCGCTCTTGACTGCGCTAACGGTTCTTCTTGGATGATTGCTAGGTCCGTTTTCAGCGCACTCGGTGCTCAGGTTTACGCTATAGGCGACGAGCCCGACGGGCTTAACGTAAATAAAAACTGTGGCTCGACGAATGTTCATAACCTTTGCAAACTCGTAAAGCAAAAGCATTTCGATTTGGGTTTTGCTTTCGACGGTGATGCCGACAGATGTATTGCCGTAGACGATAAAGGTAACGTGGTTGACGGTGATAAAATGCTGTACGTTTTAGCAAACCGCCTTAAAGAAAGGGGTATGTTAAACAAAAATACGGTAGTCGCAACGGTTATGTCAAACAGCGGTTTTATTGCGAGCCTTAATGAGATTGGCGTTAATTGTGAACAAACAAAAGTGGGCGATAGGTTCGTTTACGAACTTATGCAAGACGAAGATTACAGTTTAGGTGGAGAACAGTCCGGTCATATCATTATTAAAAAATACGCAACTACGGGCGACGGAATTTTAACTGCGCTTATGATAACGGAGCAAGTTTTAGAAACGAAATCGTCTCTTTCCGCCCTCACCGCGCCCGTTACACTTTATCCGCAATATCTTTTAAACGTAAGAGTGAAAAATAAGGCGCTAGTTTTAAACGACGAAAGGGTTGATTTAGCAAGGCGTAACGTTGAAGAAAAAATCAACAAAAAAGGTAGGGTTTTATTAAGAGAAAGCGGAACTGAACCGGTGATAAGAATTATGGTTGAATGCGAAGACGAAAACCTTTGCAATGCCTACGCTAAAGAAATAGAAAACGCTATAATTTTAGGGGGTCATACAGTTGGAGAAAATTAAAACGGCAAACTTATTCGATACGAAAGATACTTTTTTGCAAAAAGCGTTTAACCGTAGCGAATTTCCTTGGGAAATTTTACCGAAAATAAAAGAGTTGATTCAAAATTTACTCGATAATCCACCTGAAGATTACAGACTAATTAAAGAAGGCGTTTTGGTTGGAAACAACGTGAAAATTAGTGACACCGCCACCGTTATTCCGCCCGCCATAATAGGCTCTAACACGGAAATTAGGCACTGCGCTTATTTAAGGGGCAACGTTATAATATTAGATAATTGCGTCGTAGGAAATTCCAGCGAACTTAAAAACTGCATATTATTAAATAAAGTGCAAGTTCCCCACTATAACTACGTTGGCGATTCGATACTTGGCAATAATTCGCATTTAGGCGCAGGCGCGATATGCTCAAACTTGAAATCGGATAAAAAATCAGTCGTAGTTAAAGGCGACGGTTATAGCGCAAATAGTAACCTTCGCAAATTCGGCGCAATGTTAGGCGACGGAGTGGACGTGGGTTGCGGTTCGGTTTTAAATCCCGGAACGGTTATAGGGAAAAACACGAGAATATATCCTTTAACTTCCGTTCGTGGCGTCATACCTGAAAACTCTATAGTAAAATCGATTGATACCGTAGTTAAAATCAAAATTTGACAAAATTTTCCTTTCCTTCTAATTATATCCATTTATACTTTTTTAACTACGCTTAACAATAAAACTCCACTGGAAATTTTTCCGTGGAGTTTTATTAAAGTTATGAAACGCTTCGCGTTGATATGAGTTTGCAAATCGCAAACGATATGAGTGCTACGCACGATATGAACGCTACCGCGCGATATGATTTTGCTTGGTAGAATATTTAAGACGGTAGTTGCAAGTATGGAAATAAAAAACTCCCGTTGTTTTCAAACGAGAGTTAATTACAACTTTGACTAAGACCTTAGAAGCAAGCAGAACAAGGCTCGTAAAGGTTTGCGGACTGAACTAACCTTTTTTGTTTTTAAGGTCGCAACACCTAACACCTTTACAACAAACACAGTTGTGCGACGCTTATAAGGGATTAAAAAGTTACATTAAAGTAATCATTAACTGACAAGCAAGCACCACGAGTACGAGCGCGATAGGATAAGTTGATGCGTAAGCGGACGCTACGTCTTCCGTTTTTGCAGTATTAATAAGCGTTCCAAGAGCGGGAGTTGAAGTCATACCGCCGGTGATTGAACCAAGAGCGTTTAAAAGAGGAATTCTCATAACGAATTTTGCAAGGAAGAAACCAACCATCATAGGAACGAGCGTCATCATTGCGCCACCGATAAAGCCCCAAACTACGAACATTGCGCCAGTATCGGGTTTAGAAAGTTCGCTAACTAAGTTTACGCCACCTTCAAAGCCTGCACCGAGTAAGAATAACATTAAACCGAATTCTCTTAAAAGTTTTAAAGTGCTTTCTGGTACTTGAAGAGAAAGTTTTCCAAACTTTCCAAAATGACCTAAGATTAAGCCCATAATAAGTACGCCACCAGTCGTTCCAAGGCTGAACGCAGAACCGCCAAACAACGGAATTTTAATCGAGCCTAAGAGTAAACCTAATACTACCGTGAGTGCAACGGGAACGAGACCAAAGGGTTCGCATTCAAATAAACCGCTATAATCTTTTGCCTTTTCTTCAGCACCGAGTTTTAAAAGCGCTCTTTCGTTATCCATATTAGCCTTTAAGAACTTGGGGATAAGTTGAACGAATAAAACTACGCCAACAACGCCGAACGGATACGCAATTGCGTGGCCTAAGGAAATTTGGTTATAGAATTCAGTACCCTTACCTGCTGCTTCTTGAGCGGCTGAGAAACCAGGCGTGGTGGTGAGTGCGCCAGATAAAATTCCCGCCCAGAACTCTGAACTATATCCTGTTGCAAGTTTGAAAATTATTGCTACTAATGTGGCTGATAAAATAATTACCGCACCGAGTAAAATGTAGGTTTTAAAGTTCTTTTTAAGGTTTTTAAAGAAACTCGGGCCTGCAATAAGACCAACCGCACCTACGAAAAGAATAAGACCTAAATTTTGAATTGAACCACCCATCGTTTCAACGATAGCGTCGCCTGCTTGAACGTGGAATTTTCCAAGAAGGGGCACGTTGCCAAAGTTTAAAGTACATAAGAAACCGAAAAGTATTGCTACTAAGAATACGCCCGCAGTTCCTAAGTTTACGCCTTTAATGGTAATACCGCCAAGCAAATATCCCAAAGCGGTTATTATAAAGATAAGGCAGAAAAGAACTAACGTGGAAGAAAAACCTACCACTTTAGTAACCGTTCCTGCTTTAACTGCGTTAAAAATAATCCAGCCAAGAAGAGCGGCAACGACTACGATTGCAATCGTTATCCAAAGCCATTTAAGGCTTTTTTTGTTTTGATTTTCCATAAAAATTCTCCAAAGATTACAGTATTGTAGCGCCCGAAAATTTTCGAGCGCTAATTTATTAAAAGTTTTGAGTTATATGTTGGCTAAGCCAACGTTGTATGCGAACTACCGTCCGCGTTATATGTAACCTACGGTTACGTTATATGCAAGCCGTTGGCTTGCGCTGTGGTTTATTTTCTATATAGAATAAATCCATAACGCTCGCTTGCGAGCATCTAACGCCCGTTAGGGCATATAACGATATCAAAGATATCATTTAACGCAAACCATAAGTTTGCATATAACTTAAATTACATATCTTGACGCTTGTAAGAAGGAAGAAGTTGCGGAGATACTTTACCAGTATTTACGCCTGCGTCTTTAAGTTCTTTGTTAAAGTCAGTTACGTGAGATAAGGTAAGTTTGCCAACTTTTACACTCTTACACTTTTCACTTGCGTACTTACCAGCGTTTCTGCCAAATACGATAATATCAAGTAAAGAGTTGCCCATAAGGCGGTTTCTGCCGTGGATACCCCCTACTGCTTCGCCTGCTACGTATAAGTTTTCAACGTTGGTGGTTTGACCGTCGGCATCAATGTCGATACCGCCGTTTTGATAGTGAAGCGTGGGATAAATTAAGATGGGATCTTTTCTAATATCGATACCGTATTTACCGAACATTCTCATCATTGCGGGGATACGCTTTTCTATAGTGCCTTCGCCACCGATAATGTCGATCATCGGGGTATCGAGCCAAACGCCCTCACCGTCGGTAGTCTTAACGCCGTTGCCACGACCTTTACATTCTCTAATGATAGTAGATGCGGTAACGTCACGAGTTTCGAGCGAGTATACGAACGCTTCACCGTTTTTGTTAACGAGTTGAGCGCCGAGCGAACGAACTTTTTCAGTTACGAGCGCACCGTAGATTTGAGTGGGTTCAGCAGCGCCAGTCGGGTGATATTGTAAAGTATCAGCGTATAAAAGTTTTGCGCCTGCACGGTAAGCAAGAACTAAACCGTCAGCCGTTGCGCCGTAGTGGTTGGAAGTTGGGAAACCTTGATAGTGAAGTCTACCAGCACCACCGGTTGCGATGATAACCGTCTTTGCCTTAGCAATTAAGATTTCGCCAGTTTCCATATTTTGAAGAACTGCACCAGCAGCCTTTCCGTCAGTATCTTTAATGATTTCGATAGCAGCGGTAAAGTCAACTACGGGGATACCACGGTTCAACACTTCGTCACGAAGAGTTCTCATGATTTCAGCGCCTGAGTAGTCTTTACAAGCGTGCATTCTCTTTCTCGAAGTACCGCCACCGTGAGTAGTAACCATTTCGCCGTCTTCGTGCTTATCGAACATTACGCCAAGATCCGAAAGCCAACGGATAGCGTCGGGTGCTTCTTTAACGAGTTTTTCAAGAAGGCAAGGTTTAGCAGCGAAGTGACCGCCACCGAACGCGTCGAGATAGTGTTGAGCGGGGCTATCGTTAGGCTTATCAGCCGCTTGAATACCACCTTCAGCCATCATAGAGTTAGCGTCGCCTATTCTAAGTTTGGTTACTATCATAACGTTTGCACCGTTGCCGTGAGCGGTAATTGCCGCAGAAGAACCTGCGCCACCGCCACCGATAACTAAAACGTCAACGTCAAAGTCGGGGTTTTTAAGGTCGATTTTCTTAGGATCAAGTCTAGATTTGCCTTGTAAAAGGTCAGCGAGTTCGTGAAGAACTTTTTCGCCTTTGTTAGGACCTACTTTTAACGCTTCGTACGCGCCTTCGATATAGTCGGGGTGGAATTCGTGTAAAACCGCGTCCTTTTCTTCAGCGGTCATTCTTGCGTGAAGATTTTTAAGTCTTTCCGCTCTCGTTTCTTCTACTTTCTTAATTGAATCAAGTTGTTCTTGAGTGTAAGAATACATTTTTTATTCCCCCTTACTTTTCAATATCTCTCGTGTTGTAAAGCGCTTTTTGCTCTTCGAGAGGTTTGTTCATAATTTCGCTCATGCTTTCGTCGTGCTTGCCTTCGTTGATTTCAGCAACTCTGTCTAAAAGGTGTTTGCACTCGGGAGCAATGTACTTGCCGTAAAGTCTTCTTGCTAAGATTGCAACTTGCGGATGAGAAATACCAGCCGGGCATCTAGACGAGCAAAGACCGCACATAATACAGTCGAAAGACTCTTCAGCACACTTTTCGTATTCACCGCGTTGAGCGTAAGCGATGTATTGCATAGTTTTAAGTTCTTGCGGGCAAGCCTTAGTACATGCGTTACAGCCGATACAACTGTAAATTTCAGGATAAAGTTGCATCATTATTTGCTCGGTGGGTTTAACCTTTTGAATATCGTACACTTGCTTTACTAAGGGGAAGAAAGGAAGAGTCGCTACGTACATTCCCTCTTCTACTTGTTGTTGACAAGCAAGGCAGGTTTTAAGTTCGGTTTTACCCTTAATTCTATATAAAGTTGCGCACGCGCCACAGAAACCGTTACGGCAACCGCAACCGCGAACGAGTTCGTAACCTGCGTATTCCATAGCCTTCATAATAGTAAGGCTTGCAGGCACTTCGTATTTTTTACCGAAAAAGTAAACGTTTACCATTTTTTCCATAATTTTTATCTCCTAGTCCTTATTTCCGTTTATTAATACTCAGAAGGAAGTTCTTCGAGTTGGTCCATACGGAATACAGGACCGTCTTTACAAATGTATTTATCGCCGACGTTACAACGACCGCATTTACCGATACCGCATTTCATTCTAAATTCAAGCGTGGTAAATACTTGAGTCTTTTCAAAGCCAAGTTCTAAAAGCGCTTGAAGAGTGAACTTA